>JAJDDR010000490.1 GCA_029260255.1 Phycisphaerae bacterium | reverse complement strand
GTGGGCGGGCGAGAGCTTGCCGTAGGGGCGTTCGGCTGGTCGAAGCATGCCCACGCCAGCGTGGGCGTGCCACCCATCATGGGATGAACCCGGTCAGCGCGTGCCTTCGTGCAGGTAGGCGTGGAGGTACTCGATGGTACGCTGTTGCTCGCCGTGTTCGATAGCCAAGATGTCGCCGCTGGAGATCATGCCGAGGAGTTTGCCCTCGGCGACGACGGGCAGGTGGCGGATGCGTTTCTCGGTCATGACGCTTCGGCATTCGGCCATCCGGGTGGTCGGCTGACAGCATGCCACGGGCGTCGTCATCACGTCTTTGACGATCGTGTCGCAGGGGTTGATGCTCTTTGCGACGACGCGATTGAGCACGTCGCGTTCGGAAAAGATCCCGATGACCTGCTCGCCGCGCATCACCACGAGCGCTCCGATGCGTTTGTCGCTCATGATCTTGGCGGCGTCCATGACGGTCGCGTCTTCGCCGACCGTTGTGACGGCGCTGGGTTTTGTCTTGAGTATGTCTTGAGCGGTGGGCATGGCAAAACGTCCTTATTGAGAGCGGCGATCCGAAGAACCCTCACGATCCGGCTGGTCGCCGGTTGTTCATATCGGTGTCACTACTCGATACCCTTTTCCGCGAGCCAGCGTTCGGCGTCGATGGCCGCCTTGCAACCCATGCCGGCGGCGGTGATGGCCTGGCGGTAGACGGAGTCGGCCGCGTCGCCGGCGACGAACACGCCCTCGATGTTGGTGAGTGATCGGCCGGCATCCTCGAGAACGATGTACTTCTTGTCGTCCAATTCGAGCTGACCCTGCAGAAACTCCGTCAACGGTGTGTGGCCTATGGCGGCGAAGAAGCCGCGACAGTCGAGCGTGCTTTCTTCGCCGGTCTTGACGTTCTTCAGTGCGACGCCGGTCACGTGCTTGTCACCGAGGACGTCGGTAACGACGGTGTCCCAGACGACTTCGATCTTGGGATTGTCGAGGACGCGCTGTGCCATGATCCTGGAGGCGCGCAGCTCGTCGCGCCGGTGGATGATGAACACCTTGCTGGCGAACTTGGAGAGATAGGTCGCTTCCTCTGTGGCCGAATCGCCACCGCCGACGACCACCAGCGGCTGGTCTCGGAACGCGGGGAGTGCTCCGTCGCAGACGGCGCAGGCGCTGACGCCGCCGCCGCTCTGGGCGAGGCGGCGCTCGTTTTCGAGCCCGACCCAGTTGGCGGTAGCTCCGGTGGCGACGATGACGGCGTGTGCGGTGACGGTCTTGGTGTCGCCGCCGAAATCGACGGTCTCGAGTGTGAACGGGCGCTTGCTCAGATCGCAGCTCGTCACTTCGCGCATTTCGACGCGCGTCTCGAATCGCAGGGCCTGCTTCTTGATGTCTTCCATCATCTTGGGACCGTCGACGCCCTCGGGGTAGCCGGGGAAGTTCTCGACTTCGGTGGTTTGCATCAGTTGACCGCCGGGCAGCATGAGGGCGGGCGTCTGCTTGGGAATGCCCTCGAGTACGAGCGGATCCAAGTTGGCGCGGGCGGCGTAGATGGCCGCGGTCCAACCGGCGGGACCGGACCCGATGATGACGACTTTTTCGATGTCTCCGGACGTTGGCATCGGCGGCTGTCTCTCCGTTGTTGCGGCTCGACTCGTAGTTGTTTCAATGCGTCGGCGACATCATAGCCGCGGGTTCGTGTGATCGCAATCGTGTGCGGGGCGTTCGACGCGCGCATCCTATTCAGGGTGGCATTGGTGCGTGTGCGGCTCGCTTCGGCCGGTGTCGTTGTCATTCCGAGCGCAGCGAGGAATCTGGCTGGAAGGTCAATCCGGCTGGATTCCTCGCTGCGCTCGGAATGACAGGACCGGATCGGGACGCATGCATCCGCGCTCGTCGGAAGTTCGCGGTTTCGATTGACCGATACACCGGGCAGACCTACACTCGGCCGGCGTCGTGCGGATGGCCCTTTGAACCCGAAATGGATAACGCGATCGTGCCAGGATTCCAGTATTTGCGTGTCGAGCTGACCGGCGCGGTGTGCCGGTCGGCACTCCTGTTGTGTCTCATGTCGGCCGGTTGCGCTTGGACGGGATCGACGTCGTTCGCGCCGCCGGATTATCAGGTGACGCGCGAAGAGTGGGACGATCGCGGGGTGCACGGGACGCACGTGACGACGGATCACTTCGACGTTTTTACGTCGATGAGCGACGCGGAGTTCGTCGCGTATCTACCCGGTTTCCTCGAGACGGCGCACACGTTCTACGCATCGCTGCTGCCGGTGCCGACCGACGGCACGGAAGACCCGGCGCGGATGCAGACGTACATACTCGCCACCCGAGGGGAGTGGGATTCCTTCGTCAAGCGGCGTTATGGGAAGCGATACAACACGTATCGCATGATCAGCGCGGGTGGGTTTTCAGAGGGC
This sequence comes from Phycisphaerae bacterium, assembly GCA_029260255.1. Classification (GTDB taxonomy): domain Bacteria; phylum Planctomycetota; class Phycisphaerae; order UBA1845; family UBA1845; genus OFTM285. The sequence goes on along the minus strand of JAJDDR010000490.1, from coordinate 10,010 downwards.
AACGCCTGCGTTCTGTACGACATCGGGCGGGCCGCGACGCTGAGCGTGATCGCGCACGAGGGGATGCACCAGTACGCCGCCAACTACTTCAGCGGTCCGCTGCCGGCGTGGTTGAACGAGGGGTTGGCGACCTATTGCGAGACGGTCGAGTTCCGCAAGGACGTGCCGCATTTCACGCCGCAACGCAACACGTTTCGGATAAACCACTTGCGCGACGCGATGTCGCTGGGCTCCACGCTGGAGCTTGGTGAGTTGCTGGCGACGAACGCCGGCGCGGTGATCTCGGCCAATCGTCTCAACGCGACCGCGACCTACTACGCACAAGCCTGGGGACTTGTCGTGTACCTAAGGCACGGGGCGGGCGCGGAATACGCCGAGGGGTTTGAGCGGATGCTCGGGGACATCGCCAACGGTACGCTCCGCATCAAGGCACAAGCCGCGAAGGCAACGGCGCCGATCCCATCTGAGACCAGCTACGGCGAGAGCGTTTTCTACGCGTACTTCACCGACGATATCACGGAATTCGAGCGCGGGTACTACGAGTTCCTCAAGCACCTCTGCTGGAAGTAGCGCGGTGTTTCCTAAAGCGCGCGACCGTCGGTTCCTGCCGAGCCGCGGACTTCAGTCCGCGCGGATGTCCGCGCGGGATGAAACCCGCGGGTGGTCGTGAGGGTCCTGAAGCGGGGAACTAGTACTACGACACCCATGTCTTGATGGGTGCCACTGGCAGCTTGCTGCCAGTGCCTCCGCTCGTCACACTGGCGGACAAGCCGCCAGTGGCACCCGTCTTCTCCGCGTACTCCGCAATTCACGCGTGCCGGAGCACTAGTCGATGCTTCGGGCGTTCCACGATTGCCAAAGTCGCCGCGAGCCGGCGAGCAGGGCACATCCGATCGCGGTGTAGATCAATCCGACGATCTCGATGGGCAGCAGACCGCCGCGCAGCAGACGCCCCAGTCCCATCATCATGGCGACTAGGATGCACGATTTGAGGGAGAGGAAGCTGAAGACGGACCGGCCTTCACCGCGTTGATCGAGGCGATCGATCATACGCCCGGCGGTGCGCCCGAGCACCACGCGCGCTTTGAGGTAGCCTATCGAAATCGCGACAGGCAGCAGAGCGATGATGACACCGCTGCCTTCAATCCACGCCCACCGGACGCCTACGGTGAGCAGAGTTGCTCCCACAAGGGTCCACAGCAGGGCGGTAATGAGGACTTGGGTGCGTATCGATGCCGGGAGGAAGACCGTTCCCGAGGAAACGCACGTTTGGGTTGCGAATCCCGGTTCCGCGTCCTCCCGAAGCTGATTGAGCGGTTTGTGCAAGTTGGCTCCTCCTTGGCGCGGGTCGCTCTGCGCAAATCGAACACTTGGTGTTTCGTATCTCCGGACCGGCCCAGGGTCCGAATGACTTGCCCACACTGTAACATGCGGGGTTCCGATGGCACAAGGCGTGGCTTGTTGAACGAAACCCGGGTTCTACGCGAAATCGCGCTACGGGATGGGGGAATTGACCCACAGGTCGCCGTCCGACTATCGGGGGCGTGCTGATTCCGCGAGAGGGTCACGTCCGGGCTGGGTGCGTTGCTCGGTCCCGTTGAAGGTGCTTGCATCGGGCGGGAAAAAGCCGATGATATTGGTGTGTGGTCGGGAGTGTGCTCGGTTCGTGGCACGCGGTTTGCAACGGCAGTGTGCTGGGGACAGCGTCTCCGCGGCGAGTCAAGTGACAGTGGCCGTCGTAGTGGGGCGTGATTCGGACGGTCCGATCCGCGGGAACACAGTGGCTGTTCCTCGTTTGGAATCGCGGATTTCGGCGTCCCTAGGAGAGGCTCGTACGATGTGGCGTGCCATCGCCAGTTTAGTCCATTCGAGACCGCGGGCTGCCTCGGGTGGTCTGTGGATCTTGGTGGCCGGGTCCCACGTGCCGGGACTGGTGAGTTCCTGGCGCGGGGTTATCGGTGGCGGCCTCGGTTTCGACGAGCTACGCGGGTGCGTTCTGCTGACCTGCGTGACCCTCTTCTGCGTTCTGAAGGTCTTGGACGTTGGTTTCCTTCGGTTCCACACCGATCGCCGCTCTCAAGTGGCGATCGTGCTGGCCGTCGCGCTCCTTCACCTCGGCGTCGTTGCGCCCGGGGATCAGATCGCCATTCTCCCTGAGTACGGCACTGTGGTGGCTGCGACCTTGCTCGTGATCAGCATGGTGCACGTGCGTCGTGCCGTGGTTCGAGCGACGCAGGCCGTGCTGATTCGATTCGGGTCGTCCACCACGAGTTCGTTGGGCGAGACGGTCTGGATCGATCAGCTTCGCCCGCACTGCTGGGTTCTTGCATCCCACCTGTTCACCCTCCGCGCTCCCCCACAGCGGTAGTCGACATTCGAGATGATCGGGCGGTCGCCGGAGATCCGGCGGCTTCGTTCCATCGTCCCAACACCGGTCCGAAAACCAGACGAACGTGTTGTGTCTACCGCTGCAATTGGCGAAGGCGCGCCGGATGGGCGTGTGGGAGATTCAAGGAACATGTATTCATCCATAGCATCGAGAAGACTCGGGGACCCGAACGGCGAGGTGGGCGGAGGCGGGCGCGTGGTCCGTACGCGGGGTGTGCTGCTGGTCAACCTGGGGACACCGGACAGCCCAGAAGTGCCGGACGTGCGGCGTTATCTGGCGGAGTTTCTCAGCGATCCGGAGGTGATCACGCTGCCGCGGACCCTTTCGTGGCTGAACGGGGCGTTGGGTCGGATGATCGCGCGATTCCGGGCGCCGAAGTCGGCGGAGATGTACCGGAAGATCTGGACGGATCGCGGTTCGCCGCTGCTGACGATCACGCAGGACCAGGCGCTGGCACTCGAAGAGATCCTGCCCGACGGTTGGCGCGTGTTCTACGCGATGCGTTACGGGCGGCCGTCGATCCAGCAGACGGTCCGATCCATCGAAGCGGCGGGCGTCGACGAACTGGTGGTGATTCCGATGTATCCGCAATTCAGCGGTCCGACGACGGGGACGGCGCTGCGGGAGCTCTACAGTTATCTGCGTCGGAGCGAATGCGACATCAGCGTGACCACGCGGGCGATCTGGTGCGACGACGGGGGGTACGTCAACGCTCAGGCGAAGCTCATCTACGATTTCGCTTCGGCGGAGGGGCTGGCGCCGGAAGACACATACCTGCTGTTCAGTGCCCACGGTCTGCCCGTCTCCTATGTCGAACGCGGCGATCCCTATCCGCAGCACGTACGGCGGACGATCGACCTGGTGACGCAGCGATTGGGTTGGCCCGCGGATCGATGCGGTGTGGCCTATCAGAGTCGATTCGGGCCGACGACCTGGCTCGAGCCGGCGACCAACGATGTGCTTTCCGAGTTGTGTGATCGCGGCGAAAAGAAGATCCTCGTTTGCGCGATCAGCTTCACCACGGATTGCCTGGAGACGTTGGAGGAGATCGACGTTCGGTATCGTTCGACCGTCGCGGAGAAGGGCGCCGCGCTGCATCTGTGCCCGTCGTTGAACACGTACGAGCCGTTCGTGGCGGCGGTCAGGGATCTCGTCTTGCGTGGACCCAGCCCGATCGCATCGTGGGGGGAAGAGACTCCCCCGCTCATGGCGCCGCGGCCCACCGGCAGTGCGGATGCCGGGGTCGATTCGCTGGTGCTGATCGGCACGTCGCTGCCGGCGCGACTGGGATCCGGTGCCGGGCCCGAACTCGACCACGCCGATGCGGATGGGTTGCGTCGTGTGAAACTATCGCAGTGTGAGGTGCCGGCGCTGTTGCGCTCCGTGCACGATGTGTCGGGCATCAGCGAGTCGCTCTTGTGGAACACGTGCAACCGGTTTGAGTTCTGCGGCTGGCTGGATGATCCCAACGATGAGTCTGGCCGGCAAGCGGCGGTCGACAAGGCTCGGGAGAAGCTGTTCGGGGGGGACCCGGCGGGCGACGTTCCGGTCAATGTTCTCTATGGTGCCGAGGCGTGGCATCACGTGCTTCGTACGGCCGTGGGATTGAACAGCAAGCTGCCCGGCGAACGCGACATCGTCGATCAACTGGGTGCGGCGCACCGCTTGGCCAAGTGCGCGGGAACCACCGGTCCGCTGGCAAACCGTATGCTCGCCGACGTTCAGAGTGCGGTCGGCAACGTGCGGGAGGAGACCGGCTGGGGCGCCTTCGATCCGGATTACTGCCAAGCGGCGCTCTCGGGCGTCGCGACGGCGGCGAACGTGGCGTTGGATTCGTGCAGCGTCGTCGTGATCGGCGGATCGACCACCTCGGCGGGTGTGCTGCGGGCGCTCATCGCTCAGTTCGACGTATCCAGTCGCCAGTTGACTCTGCTCTACAGGGGGCACAGTCAGGGCGGGCAGGTGAAGTTGCTCCGCAAGGCGATCGGGCAGGGCAAGCGCGTCCGTCTGCAGTCCTACGACGAGCCTCAGGTCGTGCGTGCGGTGGCCGACGCCGACGTGGTGGTGTTCGGTCTCGATCGTGAGGATCCGGTGCTTACGTCCGAGCAACTTGTGGGTCTTCGCGATTTTTCGGAGCGTCCTCTGACGGTCGTTGACTTCAACATGTTCGGTTCGACGAGCGGTCTGGACGGCGTGGACGGCGTGGAACTCTTCACGGCTGGTCGGCTGGAGTCGCTGGTCGACGCGTACGCGGCGGAGATGTGCTCGACGGATCAGTTCAGCGACGCGGTCGAGGCGGTGGAGCGCTGGATCGAGCAGCGTGTGCATGGCAACGCGCCGGACGCAGCGGACTCCGCGGAACTGGTCGGCGCCGGTGCCGCTCGCGCGGCGCTTGCAGAGGAGGCACGCTGATGATCGAAAACTCGGTAAACGTGGATCTCGATGTGTTCCGCCGCTACGCCGGATTGTCGCTGCCCAGGCACGTTTCGTATCCGATGCCGAGTTGGTGGCACTCCGTGGATGCGGGCGATGTCGCGTCGATGATCGCGGCGCGCAACGAATCGCAGCCGGTGCGCGATCTGTCGCTGTACATCCACGTTCCGTTTTGCGAGGCGTTGTGTAAGTTCTGTGCGTGTCATCGTGAAGTACAGCGGAAAGACCGCGAAGGGAATGCCGCGCTGACCGAGACGTATGTCGCGGCCATGGTGCGTGAGATTCGGATGCTCGCGTCGCGCTTCGGCGGCGGGCGCTCGCTGAGACAGGTTCATTGGGGCGGGGGCACGCCGACGTACCTGTCCGAGTCGCAGGTGACGCGTATTCATCGAGCGATGGAGGACGCGTTTCGCGTGGCCGACGACGCCGAGATTTCGATGGAAATCGACCCACGCGTCACAACGCGATCGATGCTCGAGACGCTTCGCGGGCTCGGCTTCAACCGCATTTCGATGGGTGTTCAGGACTTCGATGAACAGGTGCAGCAACACGTGCGGCGCGTTCAGCCGTACGACATGGTTGAAGAGTCCGTGTCCGATTGCCGGGAACTCGGCTTCGACGCGGTCAACTTCGATCTGATCTACGGCATGCCGTATCAGACGCTGGAGACGATCAGCAGGACCGTCGAGGACACGATCACCCTGTCTCCCGATCGCATCGCGTACTATCACTACGCACAGATTCCCGAGAAGATCGCGACGCAACGCGGGATGGACTACACGCGGCTGCCCGACAGCGACGCCAAGTTCGAGATGTTCCTCACCGGGCTCGATTTGTTCACCAAGGCGGGTTACGAGTTCATCGGTCTGGACCATTTCGCCCGCCCGGACGAGGGGCTCGCGAAAGCGAGTGACGCCGGCACGCTGCAGCGGAATTTCCAGGGGATGACCACGGGTGGCGGTCTGGACATGCTGGGCGTGGGGGCGTCGTCGATCGGACAACTGCTTGGCGTCGGGTTTCTGCAGAACATCAAGGAGACGGACGCGTACGTCGCCTGCATCGAGCGCGGCGACTCGCCGATCGTTCGCGGGAAGCGCTTCACGACCGACGATCGAATCCGGCAGGCGGTGCTCAATCTCCTCTATTGTCATGCGGAGGTCCGACCCGCGTTGATCGAGGAGATGTTCGGTATCCGCTTTGCGGAGTATTTCGCCCGTGAGATCGAGATACTGAAAACGCTGGAGCGCGACGGGTTGATCGCGAGCAAGGGCGACGGCGCGTTCGAGGTGACCTGCCCTCTGGGGCGCGTGTTGATGCGTAACGTCGCGGCCGTGTTCGACGCGTACCTCGATCCGGAAGCGTACCGGCTGGGTGAGGACGCCAAGTTCTCGGCCAATGCATAGCGGGAAGGAGCGTATTAGGTGTTGAAGAACGACTTGGTGGTGCGGGCGGCTCGCGGCGAACGCACGGAGCGCACGCCCGTGTGGCTGATGCGGCAGGCGGGGCGGTTTGATCCTGCGTATCGAGCGATCCGGGAACAAGCGGACATGCCGCTCGAATCGCTTTTCTGCCACGCGGAGCTCGCGGCGGAGATCTCGCTTCTGCCGAAGAAGTTCGGCGTGGATGCCATCATTTTCTTTCAGGACATTCTAACGCCGCTCGCACCGATGGGCGCGCGTTTCGTATTTCGACCCGGTCCGGTTTTGGAGACGCCCATCCGCACGACGCGGGACGTGCAAGCGCTGCGTTCGTTCGACCCGGTTGCGGAGTTGGGTTTCGTCCCGGACACGCTGCGGCGGGTCAGGGCGGCGCTCGCGGGCGATCTGCCGCTGTTGGGATTTGCCGGAGCGCCACTGACGCTGGCGTTCTTTTTGATCGAAGGCCGCAGCCCGGGCGAATGTCCGGAGCATGCGTTCGCGATGATGCGGTCCGAGCCGGCGTTGTTCAGGCGGCTGCTGGACCGGCTCGCAGACATGACCGCGGACTACCTTCTGATGCAGATCGAGGCCGGTGTCGACGCGGTCCAGCTCTTTGAATCCTGTGCCGACCTGTTGACACCCGAGCAGTATCGCGAGTTTGCGCTTCCGTATCACGTGAAGATCTTCTCGGCGCTGTCCACCGACGTACCGACGATCCTGTTCGCCAAGGAGCAGCCGATGTCGGAGTTGCTGGTGGGCTGCGGGGCGGACATGATCAGTCTCGGGGGCCGCGTCGATCTTGCCGACGCCAAGCGGCGATTCGAACACCGGGTTGCTTTTCAGGGCAACGTCGACAATCGACTGCTGGTGGAGGGACCGATCGACGAGATACAGCGTGCGGTGCGCGCTTGCATCGAAGCCGGTGGCCATACGGGGCATATCCTCAACCTGAACCACGGGCTGCTGGCCAACACGCCGGTCGAGCACGTTCAGTGTCTCGTTGACACTTGCAGGACGACGATCATCGGGAGTCCGTCCGCACGTGTCGGTGATCCGAGCCGCGACCGTGAGGGAGCGGAGGCGTAGACCATGATCAACGGCAACGACCCAGACGTCTTAGTGCTCGGCGGCGGAATCAGCGGGCTGACCACGGCGTGGCATCTAAAAGACGCGGGTGCCGACGTCGCGCTGCTCGAAGCGAGCGACGTGGTCGGCGGTTGCACGCGCACCGAGACACGGGACGGCTTCCTGCTGGAGAAGGGTCCGTTCAACGTGATGGTGCGCGACCCGTCGTTTGAGGATCTGCTTGGCGCATTCGCGGAGGAAGTGGGGGTTGTTCCCGCGGCCGACACATCGAAGAAACGGTACATCTACCGCCGGGGCAAGCTCATGGCGGTGCCGACGAATCCGGTGAGTCTGCTGACGACGCCGTTGTTGAGCGCGGGCGCGAAGTGCCGGCTGATGTCGGGCCTGGCGGTGAGCAGCCGGCCGGGTGTTGGCGAAGAGACGATTGAACAGGCCGCGACACGCCGCTTCGGGCGCGAGATCGCGGAGACGATGATCAGCGCGGTGATCTCGGGCGTCTTTGCCGGAGACATTCGCAAGTTGAGTTTGAGCGGGTGTTTTCCGGGCGCGGGGCGTGTTGATGCCGCGGCGCGGAGCCTCATCGGATACGGGCTGGCGTCCGCGTTGCGGTCCAAGGGCAAGAAGGGCGGCCGTCGCAAGCGCCGCTGGCGCGGGTTGGTAAGCGTCGACGGCGGGCTGGGCGCGCTGACGGGTGCGATCGGTCGGCGGTTGGGTGACGATCGAGTCGTGAACATGCGAGCCGAGGCGGTTAGGCCGACGGCCGACGGATTCGACGTGGAGGCGCGCGATGGCGATGGGTCGTTCAAGACGTACCATTGCCGTCGGCTGGTACTGGCGTCTTCGGCGTCGGAAGCGGCGCGCTTGCTGACGCCGGTCGTGCCCGCGGCGTCGGAGATTGCCGGCGCGATCGAGAGCGCGTCTCTTGTCGTGCTGAACCTGGGGTATCGTCGCGGTGACATCGCGCATCCACTGGACGGGTTCGGATTCCTGGTGCCGCAGAACGAGCCCGCGTTTCCGCTGATGGGATGCTTGTTTGCCGACAGCGTCTTTCCGCATCATGCGCCTACCGGGCATCGACTGCTGCGTGTTTTCATCGGCGGCGCGCGTGATCCGGCGGCGGTCGAGCGCAGTGACAGCGACTTGCTCGACACGGCGACGGCGGCGCTGGGCGATCTGCTCGGTCTGTCGGGAGAGCCGGTTCTGGTCGACGTTTGCCGTTATCGTGCGGCGATTCCGCAATACCACCTGGGGCACGCGGAGAATATCCGGCGCCTGCGGACGGCGCTCGCTGCTCAAACGAACCTGCACCTGGTCGGGAACTACCTCGACGGGGTTTCATTGAATGACTGCGTCCGTCTCGCGACGGAGACGGCAAAACGACTGATCGACGACACGACGTCATCAGGGCAGTGTACGTCGCCACCGCGCGACATGCGCGCGGTCCAATCCCCCGATCCGCGGGATGAATCCCGCACGGACGTCCGCGCGGGATGAATCCCGCGAATCGGGAAAACATCCGAATCGGAAGGAAAGTCATGAGCGCGTCAGAAGATCTCCCCCGTCCCGTTCGTCGGCCGCGCCGCATGAGGCGCAGTGATACGATTCGCCGCATGGTACGCGAGACGCGGCTGACGCCGGATCGACTCGTGCTTCCACAGTTCATCATCGGCGGATTGAACAAGTGCGAGCCGATCGCCGCCATGCCGGGGCGAAACCGCATGTCGATCGATCTGACGATCGGCGAGTGCGAGAAGGCCATGGCGATGGGCGTGCGTGCGTTCGTTCTGTTTCCGGCGATCGATCCGTCGTTGAAGACGCCGGATGCGCGCGAAGGGTTGAATCCCGAGAATCTGACGTGTGAGGCCGTCCGCGCCATCAAGGAGGCGTTTCCCGAGTGCTGCGTCATTACCGACGTCGCGCTCGATCCCTATTCGAGCGTCGGGCATGACGGTCTGGTGGAAAACGGCGTCATTCTCAACGACGAAACGGTCGACGTGCTGGCCAGGATGTCCGTGTTGCACGCGCGGGCGGGCGCGGACATCGTTGCGCCGTCGGACATGATGGATGGGCGCGTGGGTGCGATGCGGGCCGCGCTCGATGCCGGAGGATTCGAGCCGGTGTCGATTCTGAGCTACACGGCGAAGTACGCTTCGGCGTTTTACGGACCGTTCCGCGAGGCGCTGGATTCCGCGCCGGTCGATGCGCCGAACATCCCGCGCGACAAGAAGACCTATCAGATGGACCCGGCCAACGCCCGCGAAGCCCTCATCGAAGCGGAGTTGGACATCGAAGAGGGCGCCGACATCCTCATGGTCAAACCGGCGCTGCCCTACCTCGACATCATCACCACGTTGCGATCGGAAACGACCCTGCCGATCGCCGCGTACCACGTCAGTGGTGAATACGCGATGATTAAGGCTGCCGCCGAGCGCGGTTGGCTCGACGAGAGCGCGTGCATGACCGAGGCACTGGTGGCCATCGCCCGAGCCGGCGCCGACATCATCTTCACCTATGCCGCGTTGGACTATGCTCGCTGGACTAGAGACTAGTACTGCGACACGCGTGAATTGATGAGTCGATGGCAAAACGGGTGCCACTGGCGGCTTGTCCGCCAGTGTGATGAGCAGAAGCACTGGCAGCAAGCTGCCGGTGGCACCCATCAATACACGGTTGTCGGAGTACTA
>JAJDDR010000489.1 GCA_029260255.1 Phycisphaerae bacterium | reverse complement strand
GTTTGCCACGCCCTTCTGCCAGAGACCCATCGAGCTGGGTGCCGACATTGTTTGCCTCTCGCTCACGAAGGCCGTCGGCGGATTCGGCACCGACATCGGCGGCGCGGTGGTGGGACCGGGGTGGCTTCACGACCCGCTGATTCTCTATCGCAAGGACTTCGGAGGATCGCTCAGCCCGAAAGCCGCCTGGCCCGTGCTGGTGTACGGACTACCGTCGCTGGCGACGCGGATGGCAAACCACCAGAAGACGGCCATGCACGTCGCCCGCTTCCTCGAGCAGCATCCGCGCGTCGAGACTGTGTGCTATCCCGGGTTGAAGAGCTTCCCGCAGTACGAGTTGGCCTACAAGCAGATGCGTGACTTCCACGGCAAGTTCGCGCCGGGCTCCATGCTCTACTTCGTGCTCACGGATCCGGAGGGAAACGGAGAGCCCGCTCGCCGTTTGGTCAACTGGCTGGCCGAAAACAGTTATTGCATCACGCTCGCGGTCTCCCTCGGGCAGGTCAAGACACTCATCGAGTGCCCGTACTCGATGACCCACTCGGTGATGCCGGACGACGCGAAACGCGCCCACAACCTCGCCCCGAGCGGTTGCCGCTTGAGCGTGGGGCTCGAGGATTGGCACGACATCGTCGCCGACCTCGAGGACGGACTCGACGCGCTCGGGCGCTCCTGAGGCGCCGGCCTCTCGTCTCGGAAGAGCGTGGTTGATGCTCAGGACGGTTGCAGGCCCGCGATCGCGTCGCGCACCAGCGCCTCCGAGACGTCGGAACGCAGCACGGGTTCGCCGAGCCCTTCAAGTAGTACGAACCGGACCGATCCCCCCCGGACCTTCTTGTCGTGATAGAGGTGATTCAGGAGGACCGTGTCGTCCACCGCGCCGTCCAGTTGTGTGCGTAACCCGTACGTCCGCAGCAGACGGACGACGCGCTCCGATACACCCGCGTCGGTCAATCCGACAAGCTCCGACAGGCGGCACGCCGCCACCATGCCGAGCCCGACGCACTCGCCGTGACGATAGGCGTATCCACACGCCGTCTCGATGGCGTGACCGATGGTGTGCCCGAAGTTCAGAAACGCCCGAACACCGGTTTCCTCGCGCTCGTCGCGTGCCACGAAATCCGCTTTGATCCGGATGTTTCGTTCTATGAGTTCGGCCAGCGCGATGGCGTCACGGTCGCGGATACGCTTCGCGTTCTGCTCGTGCCAGCGTGTGAACGTCTCGCCGGTGATCGCGGCGTGCTTGATCGACTCGGCCATCCCCGCGACGACATCGCGATCCGAAAGCGTATCGAGGCAGTCCGTATCCACCACCACGAGCCGCGGCTGGTGAAACGCCCCGATCAGGTTCTTGCCGCTTGCGTGATTGACGCCCGTCTTGCCACCAATGCCGGCGTCGATGTCCGCCTCGAGCGTCGTCGGACACAGCACCGTGGCGACTCCCCGCATCCACGTTGCACCGACGAACCCCGCCAGATCCGTCACCACGCCCCCACCGACGGCCACCACAACGTCATCGCGCGCCAGGCGCCATTCGGCGAACCGATCATACAACCGCGCCGCCTGCTCGAGCGACTTGCTGTCGTCCCCGGGTTGCACCGCGACGAGATCCGTCTCGACGCCCGCGTCACGCAGCGCAGCGCGGACCGGCTCGCCGTAGCGATCGGCCACGTTCTCATCGGTGACGACGACCGCTCGGCCGAACCCCCCAAGCCGACGGCACATCGCCCCGACCTCCGCCAGCGTGCCCCGGCCTACACAGACGCATGTATCGCCCCCAGCGAACCGAAGGGTTTCGCTCCAATGCTCTTCCATCACACGTGCGGTATGTACAGCAATAGACCGCCCGATGCCAGCGCTCGCGCGCAGGCAGCCACGGGGCGTTCACCGTCTGCGCGGTCGTCGATGCGCTCACGCGTATCTCCGGCAAGCTGACCAATGCGAGCGAGCCAAGCGAAGCGGGCCAGGGCACGGCGGTGAACAAGCCGGACATCCTGGCGGTTACTCGGGCCCTGAAGTTGGCCTGTCAGCGGCGGGTCGAGCAGGGCCTGAGGGTCAACCACTTCGGCATGATGGACTTTTTCCCGCGGATCAAGGGTGTCTTCACCGGCCCGACCGACAGCTTCGACCCGGACCGCCGCCTGGATATCGGGACCAATGGGTTTTCCCCCTCTGGGTTGACTGGCAGCGTTTTGCCAGTTAGCGCAGCCCGCGGCGCGTCCGGGCCGCCCCAGGGCTCACCCTGCGTACCGTTTCCGCAGAAACCAATTACGTGCTCAAGTGGCTGGTCCGGTGGACGGATACCTGCTTCAGAGCCTTGGCGGGTCCGTCTGGTCAGTTGTGGGCTCACTTCCTCTCAGGCGGACCGGCCTATAAGACCCGGGCCGGAGCCCGGTTGGTAAGCATCGTGGGCTGTCGTGCCCCGCGCGTGGAGAATGGCCCACTCGGATCTGTTCACAGACTCGCCGCGACGGAGCTGCAACATGTCGAAGAAGATCGCATTCACATTGCTGGTATTGACGACGCTCGTCTCCATCGGGGCCCAGCCAACTGGATGCTTCAGTCTGCCGGCCGTGCAGGTCAACAGCCTGATCAACAACAGCCTGGCCACTCGGCTCTCGGCCGGTTCGAGCACGATCTACACGGGGCGCTGGGTCACGTTCACGGCGACGGTCACGGACGAGTGGCTGGCAAACCGGTTCGTGGTCGATCAATACGAATGGTCGGTGGACGGATCCCTCGCGGCGCGAACGGCGAGCAACCAGACTGATTTGAGCTTCGACGTCGCCGGGCGCCACTACGTCGAGGTCGCGGTGCAAGGCAGTCGTGCATGGGAGGAGCCCCTGACCGACTACGCCGCACTCAATGTCAATGTGGAGGACGATCCGACCGGCTCGTCCTCGAGTGACCCGACCGGCTCGACGGACACGGAGACGCTGACGGTCAGCATTTCGGGTCCGGACGAGCTGATGACCGGTCAGACCGGAACGTATAGCGTGTCGGCCGGCAGCGCCGGCGTCGACTTCACTTGGGACTTGCTGGGGGACGCGGCAGAAATCGACTCCACCACGGGCAGCGTGACAAGCGTGACCGGTGTAGCGACGGGCGACGTCACGCTGATCGCCGAAGCCCGTGACAGTGAATTCGGAAACGTCCTCGCAACGGCGCAGAAGACGATCGGTATTCAGCAGGAGCAGGAGTACGTCGTCTGGTACACGGGTAACGTGTGCTGCTGGGGAGCTCCGCACGTACTCATCACAACTCGCTCGAGTTTCGAAGAAGAATCACCCAGATCGGGTTTTGCAGGCGGCGGGCTCGACTCATCGATCCTGGCCATCAAGATTGAGATGCAGGGCGGGTTCTCCACCTTTGACGAAGCCACGGCATGGCTGTGTCCTCAAATCGACTCCCGGTTCAATCATTACTGGTGCGGAAACAACTACGCACAGATGAATGGGAAGAATTGGCAGATCGGTCTTTGTGATACGAGTGACCTTCCGTTCACGGATGATGCCCCTGACACCGATCTGTGCGAGTAGATGTGCGGACGCGTGTCAGTCGATCGTGAAACTCGATCGCGGCCGTCCGCAGTGCAACGTGAGGCGGGAGAGTATTGATTCCCTCGTACGAACCCCCGTTTGCGTGAGCAGTTGGGAGGCTTCTGTGGTTGGAGGTGAAGACGCGGGGTGAGGTGCAGGCGGGGCGAAGCCCACGAGGCAACGGCTTGCTGCTCAGAGGCGCTCGGGAGGCGGTGAGGACGCCGAAAACGGGGCGGCAGAGACCCGATGCCGCCGCATTCCGCGCTGTTTGCGCAGACTTCGTCCGCCGCCGACGAGTCTACCGCCAGTGGAAGCGCTTCGTGACCGGGCAGCCACACACGTCGAGCACGCACGCAGCCGCGGCGAATCTCATTGAGCCGCTCGGGGAGCGCGGCGTTGCGAAATAACGTCCGCGATGACCGGTGCCATCAGCGTAGCACAGTATTCGTGTGCAGTTGTATTGATGTGCCCGTCAATGGGGTAGTACAACAACTTGCCCTTCAGTTCGGGCGCCAGTCCCGGCGCGCACTCGACTACGCGAATGCCGTGCGGCTCGAAGTACGCCCGCATGCGTGCGGTGATGCCCTCGATGTCCGCGGGCTCGTCGGACATCAGGCCTGCAAGGTGTACCGCGATGATCGACGCCCCGCGCTCGTCGCAGATGGCGCGAAGTCGATCCACGCAGGTGAAGTACATGTTCCACAACTCGTCCCAGTCTGCCAGCCGGGGCATGCGCCAGTTCTCGCGCCGCCATCGGGCAACCAGTATCTCCCCACCGTGCAGGATGGCCGATCGGCGCACGATGTACCGCAGCCTCAGTGACTTCGGGCGCGTGTAGTCCGGTCGCCCGCCGTGGAGGTAGGCGAAGTTCCGTTTCATGTCGATCAGGTCGTTTCCCGCGGCGTTCTGGACCGAGACGCCCGCGATGAGCACTACGGCCTCCACCTGTGCCGTGGGGTACTTCGCCAGTATTCGTTCCAGAAGGCGGATCTCCACCACCGGCCCAGAGCCTGATCGCCCCAGGTTCCAGACCTGCACGTTGCCGAACCGTTCGCGCAAGGTCTCTTCCACCCGGTAGGCGAACGTCTGCTCATACTCGATGCCGTGCCCCTGCGTGGTGGAATCGCCCAACAGAATGACGACCGGGCCCTTGGCAGGATCGAATTCCTCATCGCGAAACCCATCCGAGTTGAATCGCTCGGGAACCGCAAACTCGATGTAGGTGCGAACGCCCGACGCGTTCTTCGGATTCGTCGTCGGCCACTCGCTCGTATCGGGCGTCAACGACGCGCCGCCGTCCCACAGCACGCGCGCCGACGGCCAGGCGATTCGCGGAAACGCGATCCGTAGCCCGACTTCGATCACCCCGAACACGAAGACGAGCGTGACGAAGGCCAGGAAGACCTTCTTCTTGCGCGACAGCAAGATGCGCTCGCCGGATTCCGGCCCCGCGGGGTCCGGGGTTGGTGTCGGCTCACGATCGTCTCGCGTATTACCCATGCGGGCACTCTACTCGCGCGGATTCTCCGCAGCAATCGGCCCCCCCCGCCCCGGGCGACAGTGTCGCTGTAATCCGAACGCCCGGGCGTCTTCGGAACATGCCCACGCAAGCGTGGGATGCCACCCGGAATGGGATGCGTTCCCCTTGCAACGGCGGCGCGGTTTCAGTATGTCTGCCCCGATGCTTTGGACCAACTACTTCATTCCGACCGTGAAGGAGACCCCGCACGACGCGGTGGTGCCTTCGCACGTGCTGATGATTCGAGCGGGCATGCTGCGACAGATCGTCGCGGGGGCGTATGCCTACCTGCCGCTCGGGTATCGCGTTCTGCAGAAAGTGACCAACATCATCCGCGAGGAGATGAACGCGGCCGGCGCCATCGAACTCAACATGCCGGCGATGCATCCCATCGAGCTGTGGGAGGAGAGCGGGCGGGTCGAGGCGATGGGCGCGACGCTCATCCGCCTGAATGATCAGCCGTGGCGTCGTGGGACGGTTCTGGGTCCGACGCACGAGGAGATCATCACGGACATCGCGCGCTCGTACATCAGCAGCTACAAGCAGTTGCCCATCAACCTCTATCAGATACAGACCAAGTTCCGCGACGAGCAGCGGCCCAAGAGCGGCGTGCTGCGCACGCGCGAGTTCTTGATGAAGGACGCGTACTCCTTCGACATCGACAAGGCCGGTCTCGATGTCAGCTACGACAAGATGTACGCGGCGTACTGCCGGATGTTCGAGCGCTGCGGATTGCCCTACACGGCCGTCGAGGCGGAGTCGGGACCGATCGGCGGGGACGCGTCGCACGAGTTCATGGTGGTTACCGATGCGGGCGAGGACTACTTGGTGCGTGCCGCGGACGGCTCGTATGCGGCCAACCTCGAGCGGGCGGAGATGCTGCCCGTCCCGGACGCGGGGCGCGACGCGCCGGCCGACGTGGCGGAGGTTCATACGCCGGGTCTGTCGACGATCGAGCAGGTGTCCCGCTTCCTGAAGTGTGAACCGTCGGACATGATCAAGACGATCATCTTCCAGCACACCGAGGGACTCCTCGTGGCACTGGTGCGCGGCGATCACGAGGTCAACGAGTTGAAGCTCGCGCGCGTGGCGGAGGTGAAGGGGCTCGAAGCGGCTACGCAGGAGCAGATCGAGAAGCTCACCGGCGCGGCCGTCGGTTTTGCCGGTCCGGTCGGCATGGAGGCGCGCGTCGTTGCCGATCAGGCCGTCACCGTGATGCACAACGCGGTCACGGGCGCGAACAAGACGGACCACCACATCACCGGCGTGAACGTGGGGCGCGACTTTACCATCAAGGAGTCGGCCGACATTCGCTACGCCGTCGAGGGCGACAAGGCGGCGAACGGGTCGGACCTGATCTTCGAGAAGTGCATCGAGGTGGGGCACGTCTTCAAGCTGGGGACGAAGTACTCCGACTCGATGAACGCGACCTTCCTCGACAAGAACGGCTCCGCTCGGAAGTTCATCATGGGCTGCTACGGTATCGGGGCCAACCGCATTGTTGCGGCGGCGATCGAGTCGTTTAACGATGAGTCCGGCATCTGCTGGCCGATCAACATCGCGCCGTTTGCCGTTCATATCTGCGCACTGGACCTGCGCGACGAGAACGTCACGGCGACGGCCAAGCGGTTGCACGACGAGTTGGAGTCGGCGGGGATCGACGTTTTGCTGGACGACCGGGACGCGCGACCCGGGTTCAAGTTCAAGGACGCCGACCTGATCGGTTGTCCCATTCGGCTGACGGTCGGGAAACGCGGGCTCGACGAGGGAATCGTCGAGTTGAAGCTCCGATCGGGGTCGGACGTCGAGAAGATCGCACCGGACGAAGTCCTCTCGAAAGTCCGATCAGCCATCAAGTCACTGGCCGGGTAAGCCGCTCCTTTGCAGTCGCGGTTCTGAAGGCGACGGTCAGAACCGCGTGCCCGCCGAGGGGAACGGTGACGCTCGGTGCGATTGGACGGCGCGCTCCACTCTCGTCACCCACAACGCGCGACGCTACCGATGATTTGCGGGGGGCGTAGTTCGCGAAAGCTGGGTGATGGCGGCGGGGTAGGCGATGCATTCCTGTTCGAAGACGCGGTCGGCGAGTGTCTCGGGGGTGTCACTCCGCAGAACGGGGACTTCGCGTTGGAGGATGATGGGGCCGTGGTCGTATTCGTTGTCGCAATAGTGGACGGTGCAGCCGCTCTTGACGGCGCCGGCGGCGAGGACGGCAGCGTGGACCTTGCTGCCGTAGAAGCCGCGGCCGCCGAAGTCGGGAAGCAACGCGGGGTGGATGTTGATGACGCGGTCGGAGAACGCGGGGGGGATGCGCCACAAGCAGGTGAAGCCGGCCATGCAGACGAGGTCGACGCGGGCCGCGGTGAGGAGCCGCTCGATCTCGTCGTGGAACTCGGGGTCGGGCAGTTCCTTTCTGGAGACGATGTGCGTCGGGAGGCCGGCGCTCTGGGCGCGTTCGACGCCTTTGGCGCCGGCGCGGGAGCTGATGACGCAGGCGATATCGGCGCGCAGGTCGTCGCCTGCGATGCGCTGGTGGATGTTCTGCATGGTGCGTCCGCCGCCGGAGAGGAGGATGCCGAGTCGCAACGGTGCGGGCGTCACGGGAAGATCCCCCGCTGCTTGTAGACGCGCCCGATGCGGTCCAGCGCTACCGCGTAGGCGGCGTGGCGCAGCGTACACTTGTAGCGTTGGCGGGCGTCGCGCACGCGGTCGCACGTGCCGTCGCGCTGCCGGCGGAGGCGCCGGTCGACCTCATCCAGCGTCCGCGTTTCGTTGTTCTTGTTCTGGACCCACTCGACGTAGCTGACCGTAACGCCGCCGGCGTTGCACAGGATGGCCGGGAGGATCTCGATGCCCTTGCCCAGCAGGATGGGCTCCGCTTCCGGTTGGGTGGGACCGTCGGCGGCTTCGTTGACGCTGTTGACGGCCATGGCGAACAGCGAACCGGCCTCCATGGCGGATTCGACCGAGTCGCGATTGGCCGTCACGCGTTCGCTGATCGAGGGTTTCACCGCAATCTCCGCAGCCCTGTACCCGTAGTCCCTCACGCCCGTCACTATCGTGGCGACAGCGGTGGCGAATTGCAAGCCCCGCGCGGGGTGCCTGGGAGGTCGGTGCGCGTGTCGGAATCGTTGGATGTCCTGCTTGGCGCGACGGCTCCACTGTTCCGCCGACGATAACACCTCAAGACCCTATCAGTACAGCGCAAAGTGGTCAGAACCGCGCCCGTCAGGAAGCGGCCGCGCGCGCATGAGGCGTTTGCGAGGGTTCGGGGCCGCTCCTTAACAGTCGCGGTTCTGCCAGCGTGTCGACCTTGCGCTGTACTGCTATGCGCGACAAGACGGAAGTGAGAAGACAGTTCACTCCCCACGTCCGCGCACGCTTCTGGGCCGAACGGTCCTGGCTCGAACGCTGCCGAGAACACTCTCGAAACCGCCAATGCGGCGTCGTGGCGCGACCGAATCCGCCGTAGCTGTGCGACCAAACTTGCAATCTCCGAATCAAATTCATCATCCGGGCATCCAGACGCGATCAGCCCATACGGATCCCAACGACGAATCACGCCACGCACAACGTCGGTCGCCCGCTGAAATTCTGCCCGGGTCTTCATGTCACACTCCCGACGATTCGCCACCGCGCAGGCCCGCATCAGACAAGCCGCGATCCACCCGGCCCGATTGTGCGAATTCTGCACTTGCGAGTCAATCCAGGAAGAAGACTCCCCCTCTCTGCGTTCTCAGCGACCTCTGCGGTTCAATCTCTTCCCGCTGACTGTTGACAGTCAACGGCTCCCCTCGCGTCGCCGCTCC
This sequence comes from Phycisphaerae bacterium, assembly GCA_029260255.1. Taxonomy (GTDB): domain Bacteria; phylum Planctomycetota; class Phycisphaerae; order UBA1845; family UBA1845; genus OFTM285. The sequence goes on along the minus strand of JAJDDR010000489.1, from coordinate 5,873 downwards.
GTGCCCTCTGCGGTTCAACCTCCTCCATCCCCCGGCTGATAGCTGACGGCTCCCCCACTGACAACTGAAAACTGAAAACTGACAGCGAAAAACCCCGTTTTTCGCCCCGTACACCCCTGATCCGTTTTTCCCCATTTTAATACGGATCACCTCTGTAGTTATATGGGTGACGTGAAGGACACGTCCGAGCGAACGGGAGACCGCGAAATCGTGACCGCTGAAAACAGCAAACCAATCGTCCCGCTCCTGCCGTACCAGACGCAGGCCGTCGAGTCGAAGGCGCGGTTCCGCTGGTCCTGCTGGTCGCGGCAGACCGGAAAATCATTCACCATGTCGCTCCGCCGCATCCTTCGCGGGCTCCAGCGCAACCGCAACCAGATCTTCCTATCAGCCAGCGAGCGCCAAAGTCGCGAGCTCATGCAAAAAGCCCGCCAGCACTGCCAGAGTCTCGAAGTCGCCACGCGCCACTGCGACAGCGGCTTCTTCGACGGCACCAGTTACTCTCGCCTCGAAATCGGGCTGCCCAACGGCCTGCGCATCATCGGCCTGCCCGCCAACCCGGAGACCATCCGCGGAGTCACCGGCGATGTCTTCCTCGACGAGTTCGCCATGCACCGCGACGACCGCGCCATCTGGGCGGCCGTCTTCCCCACGCTGCTCCGCGGCGACGGCGAGCTCGACGTGGCCTCCACCCCCAAGGGCAAGAGCAACATGTTCTACCACGTCTCGCTGAACGACCGCTTCGAGCGATCCACCGTCATCCTGCCCGACGCCATCGAGCAGGGCTTGGGCACCGACGCGAACGAGATCAGACAGTCCATGGCCGACGAGCAGCTCTACCGTCAGGAGTTCCTCTGCGAGTTCCTCGACGAAGCCACCGCCTTCATCACCTACGAGCAGATCGCCGCCTGCGAGGATGCCGCGCTCGAAAAGGAGCCGGACATCGAATCGCTCGCCGACCGCGACGGCGACCTCTACATCGGCGTCGACATCGGCCGCAAACACGACCTCACCGTCATCTGGGTGTTGGAGTGTCCACACGTGGCACTCCTCCGAGGCGCCGATCCGAGCCGCGCCCGTCAGGAAGCGGTCCCCCCGCACACCACCCGCGCCGTCTTCGAACGCCGCAACCTCCCGTTCCGCGATCAGTACGCACTGCTCAGTCGCATATTGACACTCGAGAACGTTCGCCGCTGCTGCCTCGACGCCGGCGGGCTGGGCATGCAACTGGCCGAGGCGGCCGTCGAGGACTTCGGACCGCACCGCGTCGAGCCGATCACCTTCACCAACGCCATCAAGTCCGAACTCGCCGGCGGACTCCGCATCGCGATCGAGGAGCGGCGTATCCGAATTCCGGTCGACGAGGCCGTCCGCAACGACTGGCACAGCGTGCAACGCGGCGTCACCAGCACGGGCCACCTGCGCTTCGACGCCTCCCGCACCGGCGCGGGTCACGCCGACCGCTTCTGGGCCGCCGCCTTGGCCATCCACGCCGCCGGCGCCCCGTCGGGAGATATGAACTGCCTGAACGTCAAGCCGCTGTCCTTCGCATGCAGCGGCACATGGTAACCGCAGCGTCGTCCCCCGCGGGCGACGGAGAGAAAGACGACTCATGACCATCGCACAACGCATCGCCAACAGCTTCCGCGGCTCGGAATCTCCGCGTTCCCCCAAGCCCGGCCGCATCCTCCAACCGCGCCCCGAGGACGCCTGGCGTGACTACCCGTCGAGCAATCTGACGCCCAAGCGCCTCATGGCGATCCTTCGCGAGGCGGACGCCGGCTCGCTCTCCAGCGCCATGCAACTCTACGAAGAAATGGAAGAGAAAGACCCGCACCTCTACGCCGTAGCCAACACGCGCCGCCTGGCGGCTACCGGTTTGGAATGGACCATTCAGCCGGATCGCCAAGCCGCGACCGCCCAGCGCGAGCAGGCGCGGAAAGCGGCCGACTACTGCCGCGACGTGCTGACACGCATCGACGCGTTTGACGATGTGCTCCAGCACCTGGCGCTGGCCACCGGCAGGAACATCGCCATCGCCGAGTTGATCTGGGGAGAAAGTGCCAACACGGTGACACTGGTGGATGTCGCCCCGGTCGATTTCACGCGTATCGTCTTCGACGCCCTCGATCGCCCGCGCATCCTGACTGAAGAGGAGAAGTTCGACGGCATCGCCCTCACACCGCACAAGTTCATCGTCCACACGCCGCAGTGTACCTCGGGCCATCCGGCGCGCGGCGGGCTGCTCCGCGTCACGGCGCTGGTCTACCTGGCGAAGAATCTCGCGCTCAAAGACTGGATGATCTTCAGTGAGGTGTTCGGCATGCCGGTCCGCGTGGCCCGCTACGAGCCGTCGGCTTCGCCCGAGGAAAAGCGCGAGCTGCTCGAGATGCTCGAATCGCTCGGCAGCAACGCGGCCGGCATCTTCAGCCGCGCCGTTGATCTGCAAATCGTCGAGACCAATCGCGGTGGGTCGAAAGGGACACCCTATGACACTCTGATCGAGTTCCTGAACCGCGAGATAAGCAAAGCCTGGCTGGGTCAGACGCTGACCACCGACACCACCGGCGCCCGCGGCACGTTCGCCGCGAGCAACGTCCACGAGCAGGTCCGCCGGGACATCTTGGCGGACGACCTGCGCCGGGAGGCACGCACGATTCGCCGCGACATTCTCACGCCGCTGGCGCGCTTCCGGTTCGGACCCGACGTCCCGGTCCCGCGTTTTGCGCGCCACGTGCGTCGCACGGGCTCGGCGCGGGAGCTGGCCGATCTGCTCGACGTCGCGGTGAATGACCTGGGCTTCCGCGTGCCACTGGACTGGGCGCACGAATCGCTGGGCCTGCCCCGGGCGGCGGACTCCGCGACGGTTCTGCAAGGAAAACAGGGGTAGGGCGGGTTCCACCCGCCGGGATCTTAGAACGCGCAAGGAGCTACAGAAAGATGAGCAAACCGATCAAGAAACCGATCTCGGAGTGCCACACGCTGGCACCTCTGGACTCGTCGCACCTGGCGACCCGGACAGTGCCAAACCGCGTGCGCATCGCGCCGTGGGGCGACGTCGAGAGCACACGCGGTCGATTCACCGTCGACGACGAGTCCGCCCGGCTGGTGGTGGCCGCGTTCGAGAAGCACGCCACCGACCTCCCGGTGGACTACGAGCATCAGACGCTGGGCGGGTCCTACGCCTCGCCGAGCGGGCAAGCTCCGGCGGCGGGCTGGATCAAGCGGCTCGAAGCCGTTCCGGGCGAGGGGTTGTTCGCGCACATCGAGTGGACCGGGGACGCGCTCGAGCAGTTGGCGAATAAGCACTATCGCTACCTGTCTCCGGTGGCGCTGGTCCGCAAGGAGGACCGCAAGCTCATCGGGCTGCACTCGGTGGCGCTGACCAACAAGCCGGCCATCGTGGGCGCAGAGCCGATCGTCAACCGGAGCGACGCAAGTGCCACATTAGTGACACTTCGCGACCGCTTGAGCCTGGCCCCGGATTCCGACGCGGACACCGTTCTTCTCGCCGCCGGACGGCGCATCGAGGCGATCGAATGCGACCGCGTGCGGCGCGAGGCGGACGGCAAGGTCGACGCAGCCGTCCGCGCGGGCAAGGTGACCGAAGCGCAGCGCGATTTCGCCGCGCGACTCGCCCTGCGGGATGCGGACCTGTTCGACGACTGGCTGGAGACCGCGCCGGTCGTCGTGCCGCTCGGTCGGACAGTGCCACCGAACGGCACGACGCCATCCGATGGACTCGCCAGACGGGCGGCGTCCGAGTTTCGCGAGAGTCCGCTGCTGGCGTCGCTCACCAGTGAGGAGGCGTTCGTCGCCGACGCACAGCGGCGCAACGGCCACGATCGCTCGGGCGGATAGAAGAGACGTTTTGAAGAACGCTTACGCAGGAAAGGAATGACAGATCATGGCACTTACAGCCAACGCAGAGGTTGACCACTACGTGGATCAGGAGATTCGCTCCGTACTCGTCAAGGGTGCGGCGCACATCTACAAGGGCGCGTTCGTCGTGATCGAAGAGGCGTCGGGCTACGCCAAGCCGTTTGTCGCCGGGGCAACCGCCGGGACGGTGAACTTCTTCGTGGGGCTGGCCTACGAGGAGGCCGACAACTCCGCGGGCGTCAACGGCGACGTTTCGGTGCGTGTGCTGACGCAGGGCGACTACGGGCTGTCCATCACCGGCGGGACGATCGCCGATCTGGGCAAGAAGGTTTACGCCAGCGCCGACGACACGCTGTCGCTTTCGGCCGCGGCGGGCAACAACGTTTTCGTGGGGCGCGTCCAGGACTGGATCAGCGGGACGGAGTTCGTCATTCGGCTGCACGGGGTGGCCGACGCGGATGCGGTGTAGGGGGAAGGGATCTAGGGATCAAGAAAAGGGAAACTGACTATGGCGATTATTAATACGGGGTTGTTGACGAAGGGGCTTCGGAGCGAGTTTTTCAATCGCTTCGAGAAGACGCCTGCGCACCATGGGCAACTGGCGACGCGCATCACGAGCACGTCGGACAGCGAGACGTACAAGTGGCTGGGGACCGTTCCGAAGATGCGCGAGTGGGGCACCGGGCGGGTGGCCAAGGGGCTGCGCACCGAATCGTACTCGGTGGCGAACCTGAAGTACGAATCGACCATCGAGGTCGATCGCGACGAGATCGCCGACGATCAGACGGGTCAGATTCGCGTGCGTATCGGCGAGCTCGCGCAGCGGGCGGCGACGCACAAGGACTACCTGCTCGCGCAGCTGCTCATCAACGGCGCGTCGGCCGGCTTCAGCAGCTATGACGGCGTCACGTTTTTCAGCAACACGCACGTGTCGGGGGCGAGTGGCGCGCAGGACAACGACCTGACGTCGAGCGCCCTGGCGCCGAACGACCCGACGGTGGCGGAATTCAAGGGCGGTCTGAAGCAGGCCATCTCGACGATGATGTCGTTCAACGACGATCAGGGCGAGCCGCTGCCGATCGGGGCGACCGGGCTGGTGTGCGTGGTGCCGCCGACGATGTACTTCACGGCGCTGGAGTCGATCAACGCGACGGTGATCGACAACACGACGAACGTGCTGAGCGGGGCGGCGAGCGTCATTTCGATGCCGTGGCTGACCGACGCGAGCATGTGGTATCTGCTGAAGACGGACGGCGTGTTGCGACCGTTCATCTTTCAGGATCGTGAGCCGGTGGAGTTCACCGCGTTGACCGAGGACAGCGAAGAGTCGTTCAAGCGCGAGAAGTTCCTCTACGGCGTGCGCGCCCGGTATCGCATGACGTACGGCTACTGGCAGTTCGGTGTGCGGACGGACTTCGTGTAACGAGAACGACGTCGGGTGGCCACATGCCCACGCAAGCGTGGGCATGCCACCCAGCCCGTCGGACAAGAAGAGGGCCCAGACCATGAGTTACATCGCGAATAGTGACATTGAATTGCGGTTGGGGACGGCGCGGTATGTGCAGCTCACGGACGACGCGGGGACGGGGTCGGCGAACACGGCCGTGGCCGACGAGGTTCGCCTGGGGGCGGAGGGTGAGGTGGACAGCTACCTGGCACAACGCCACGCGGTGCCGATCGATCTGACGGCGCACGCGGAGCTGGCGGCGCCGCTTGCGAGCGCGACGCTCGATCTGGCGGAGTATCGACTGTTCGCGCGGCGGCGGGCAGTGCCGGTGGATGTCATCGGCAAGCGTGACGCAACGCTTGCGTGGCTGGGGCGCGTCGCGCGCGGGGAGGTGTCGTTGCCGTCGCTGACGGAACTCGCGTCGAACCCGGCTTCGGGGATTCGGGCGGCTGCGGTGGGAGAGGAGAGGACGCTGTCGCGCGAGGAGCTGGCCGGGTTTTGAGGGAAGAAGGGACGAAGGCACGGAGGCACGAAGGCACGAAGG
>JAJDDR010000488.1 GCA_029260255.1 Phycisphaerae bacterium | reverse complement strand
CGGGCGATGTCGTTTTTCGATGCGGGTGCCTGGTGTTCCGGCACATCTGAAACGATGTGTAATCCGAACCGCGCCCGTGAGGAAGCGATCGACTGCGGTATCAGTGTCTTGGGTACATCCGCTCCCTGACGGTCGCGGCTCGCTTCATCCCGACGCTTATCGGAGCACTGGCGGCTACTCGCTCATGACGAGGAACGCGAGGTTGGCGAGCACGGAAAGAGCGAGGAGCATGGACAGGATGAGAATGGTGATCCGGCGGCGCGGGTCCTCTTCGCGCACGCTGGGGTCCAGGTCTTCCGCGGTGGCGGTCGAGACGGTCACGCCGCTTGAGGCGATGTTCTCGAGCATGTGCGGGTCGAGTTTCTTTCTGGCTTGAAACGGCGGGCCGCCCTTAGCGACGGATTCCAAGTCGCTGATCAGGTCCTTCGTTGTGGCGTAGCGCTCGTCACGCCGTTTTGCGAGCATGGCCTCGATGATCTCCGCGACACCGGCGGAAAGCCGGGTGTTGAGGTGATCCGGTGGAATCAGCTCCTCCTTGAGGTGTTTGTGCATGACGGCCGATGGGGTGGAGCCTTCAAAAGGCACGCGACCGGTGACCATGTGGTAGAAGGTGGCGCCGAGGGAGTAAATGTCGGCGCGAAAGTCGATATTGATCTCGCCACGGATCTGCTCCGGGCTGATGTAGTAGGGCGTGCCGTAGGCCCGGCCTGCTTCCGACTGGGCGGTTTTGTAATCGCTGATCTCCCGAGCGAGGCCCATGTCGGCCAACTTCACTTCCTTCTCTTCGCCGATCATGATGTTCTTGGGTTTGACGTCACGATGGATGAACCCGCGTGCGTGGGCGTGCTCGAGCGCGCGTGCGGTTTGCAGAGCGACGATGATGGCCTCGTGCTCATCCATCACCTTGGCTTCCTGCAACCTGTCGTAGACGGTTTCGCCGGCGATGTACTCCATAACGAAGTAGTGGTACCCGCCGGATTCGCCGACGTCGATGGCCTGCACGATGTGGGGATGATTGAGGCGCGCGGCGGCACGGCCTTCACGATAGAACCGATCGACGAATTCCTGATTCTCGCTGAGTCGCCGGGGAAGCACCTTGACCGCGACGATGCGATCGAGGCTGAGCTGTCGTGCCTTGTAGACGGTGGCCATCGCTCCCTGGCCGAGCTTGCTCATGATTTGAAAGCCCGGGATCTGCTGAGCCGGGCGGTACATGGAGTCGTCGTCCATGGATCGGTTCAATCGTTCGATCTGCGACTGGGTTATCAATCCCTCACGGATCAGGACGTCCTCTAGCGTGACGTGCTCGCCGTTCTGGTTCAGCTCGTCGAGGCGCTTGTGGCAATGCGCCAACTCGTCGGTGGTGACGAATCTGTTTTCCACCAGCTTGCGGCCGAATTGTGACTCGTCTTCACCAGCCATGTTCTTGGCTTGAGTATCCCTCAGACGCGACCACCGCCCCGAGCCGGGGGCGCAGGATCTATAACGCCACAGCGCGACACTTTACGGCTGTCGTGGACTGGTATCAACCGCCAAAAAATCCAAGCTCCTCCAAACACGCCGGCCGTCGCACCCTTCTTCCCATTATACCCTCAACTCGGGGCGGATTCCGCCGGGATTCTCGCCGAGCACTGGCGTCGCAGCTTCTGAGCGCAAATCGGCCCCGCTTCGTCCGATAGAAGCTGTGACATTCTATCGATGTGCCCCGCGCTCAGCAGGGTCGGCAGCGTGGCGTCCTCGACAATTGACAGCATTTGGGAGAGCGTCGCGCGCAGCTCCGAGGCGCCCTCGCCGGTCAGCCCGGACGTGGCGATAACGGGCGAGCCCGGTGCGGGCAGTCGATCGGGGCGCCACGCCGCACGGTGATCCGCTTTGTTCATGGCGATGATCGCGCGATTCGGGTCGAGGTGGGCATGCAAATGGTTGAGGAACGCGGTCGGGAACGGTGCAGAGCCGTCAAGTACGATGACTTGTGCGTCCGCGTTGCGCAACTGTTCCAATCCGCGAGCGATGGCGTCGGTCTCCAGCGCGTCTGCGCGCTCTCGCCAGCCTGCGGTGTCGAACACGCGAAGCGGAATCCCATCGATCGCGACTTCGGCGTCGACCCAGTCGCGGGTGGTTCCGGGCTGCGGCGACACCAAACTTCGGGCGCGGTCGAACAAGCGGTTGATCAGGGTCGACTTTCCGGCATTGGTCGGACCGGTGAAAACCACCTGCGCCTCGTCGATCAACGTTTGCGCTCTTCGCGATCGCTCGATCAACCGTGCGAGCTGGGTGCGGCCTTCGTCCGCGCTGCGCTCGTACGCCGTCGCGATTCGTTCCAACTCGGCCGGGAGGGTCGTGCGCTGCCTGGCGATAAAGCGGACGGCGCGGCGTGTCTTGGCGCGTGCGAGCGCGGAGGCGACTTCGGCATCGATGGTCGTCCATGTCGATCGGACCTCGCTCGGATGTGGATCGAGGACGGCACCGGCGCGCTTCGCCAGCAGGCACAGTCGCTCCACCACGCGCGGGCTGCCGTGGACCGTCATGTCGACGCTGTGTCCGCCGCGCGCGTCGGGGCGCACGACGACGATCCCATCGTCCAACGTCTCGCCGTTTGCGGGGTCCTTTTCGTCCGACCGATCGACGAATCGCCCGTAGGTGAGCCGGTCGGGTTCGATCGATTCCGGCGCGACTCCGCTGTGCGAAGCGAACATCGACCCGAGCGCGGCGACAGCCCCGTCGCCGGCAAGCCGTACGACCGCCATCGCACCCATTCCTCCGGGTGTCATCGCGGACACGGTCGTGGGGTTTGTCATGTGCGGCCTCCCCGCTGTCGGTTCGTGCGGATGTTCCTGCACACATCTTATCTCAGAATGCGCCGCACTGTCCAAGTGCGATTGATGTGCGACGTCTTTCCCGTCGGACCGGCGAGATGACAACTCCGTGTCGCGCGGTGCGGGCCGCTCCCGTCATTCCGAGTGTAACGAGGAATCTGGCCGGAATGTCCTTCCAGCTAGATTCCTTGGTCGCGGCGTTTATCCCGAGCGAAGCCGAGGGGCTCCGTCGGAACGACAACGATGGGAGTCGCCGCCCGGAACGCGCTACGCAGTCACCCACCGACGCCACCCAGGACGGGATGCACACCAAGGTGGGTGATAGGTGCAGAGCGACCAGTCGGGAACTCGCGCCCTTGTCATGCCGACTTCCGGATCGCCGCAACCGGCTTCCGAACTCGTAATGGAGACAGGCACCACACAACCGCGCGCTCTGGCCTGAAGAACGGGGTCGGGAGTCGTTTTTCCTGGTCGACGGAGTGGGCGGACCAAGTCGAGCCTCTCGTGGGTGCGATGTGCCGTATTGGATTGCAGGACGGGGCGAAGGCGTGTTCGGATGCCCTCGCCGCCGAGACACCCGCTGATCGTCCGGTCGATTCACGCTTCGTGTATCAAGAAACGACTCCCGACCCCGTTTACACGAATGGGGGCTGGATTCGTGTCCCCCACGGCTAAAGCCTTGGGCCGCGCACGCGCACTTTCGCGGTTGGCGATGCACTCGTGCACAATCGATGATAAGCGGGTCTACATTGTCCGCTCCCTTACGATCGCGGCTCGTTAGGATGTTCGTGCAACGCGCTCGTTTTCAGTTGGCGGCGTACTGGTACGCCCTTTGCAGCGTTTCACCCGGCGCGCTACGGCGATGAGTCGTTGTGGAGCGCCGGCGGCAGGCGTACAATCTCCGCCGATGCGTGCGAATCCGGGCATGAACGCAGGCGGTGCGCGGCGTGTGCTGGTCATTCTTCCGACATGGGTGGGTGACTTCGTCATGGCCACGCCAACGCTGCGCGCGATTCGCCGGCGTTTTTCCGCCGCGAAGATCACGTTTCTTTCGGTTCCGAATCTGCGCGGTCTCATCGAATCGGGTCCGTGGATGGACGAAGTCGTTACGTGGCCTGGCGGTTCGGGCAAGAGCAGCGTCGGGCGCCTGCTGGCGCTCGCGGGGCGTCTGCGCTCGCGACAGTTTGATCTGGCGGTGCTCTTGCCGAACTCGTTTCGCGCGGCGCTGATGGCGCGACTGGCCGGTGCGCGGCGGCGAGTCGGGTACGATCGGGACGGCCGGGGGTGGCTGTTGACCGACCGGCTTGCGGTTCCCCGGATGGCCGGGCAGATCGAGCCGCATCCAATCTGTGAGTACTACGGACACATCGCGTCGGCGCTCGGCTGCGACAGGCCGGGCGACACGTTGGAGCTCTTCACCGATGATGGGTGCGAAGGCTCGGTGTCGCGGAGGTTGAAATCGCTGCGGATTGACGACGATCAGCCGCTCGTGATCCTGAGCCCCGGGGCGTCGTACGGGGCGTCGAAGCTGTGGTTGCCGGACCGATTTGCCGAGGTGGCCGACCGGTTGATCGCGGCGCGAGGTGCGGCGGTATTGGTTACGTGCGGTCCGGGAGAGCAGGCCATTGCGCATGGCATCGTCGATTCGATGCGCGAACGGGCGCACGTGCTGGACGATCCGCTGCTTTCGCTCGGGGAATTCAAGGCGCTGATCAGACGAGGTGCGCTTCTGGTGTGCAACGACGCGGGTCCCCGGCACATCGCCAAGGCGTTCGGGATACCGGTAGTGACCATCTTCGGGCCGACGCATCAGGAATGGACCGACACGGACTACGCGCTGGAACGAAAGGTCGCGGTTGCGGTCGACTGCGGGCCTTGCCAGAAGAAAATCTGCCCGTTCGATCACCATAAGTGTATGACGGGTGTGAGCGTGGACATGGTGTACGACCGTTGTGACGAGTTGCTGGCGAGTCGAGTCGTTTGATGGAAACGGAGTATGAGAGTCTTGGTGATCTGTGGGTGGCGCGGGATTACGCCGACCTCTTCCGCGGGCACGGGCTGACCTCGCTGGACGCGTTGTTCGGGGTGGAGGCGAACGTGCGATTGGACAAGCCGGGGCTGCCGCCGTGGCGGGAGCGCCTGCGCCTGGATCTCGATGGCGGTGACGGGCGGACGGCGGTGTTCTTTCTGAAGCGCTACCGGTCGCCGCCGCCGGGCGCCCAGCGTGAGCGGATCCGTGCCGGCGCAAGGACCCACGGAACGGCGTGGATCGAGTGGAAGTGGGCGCGCCGGCTTGCGGCGGACGGAGTAGCGTGCGCGCGTCCGGTTGTGTTCGGCGAGGCGATGTCGGGCGGGCGCGAGCGATGCAGCGCCGTGATGCTCGAATCCGCGCCGGGGGAGTCGCTCGAGCGATGGGCTGCGGAGGAGGCCGAGCGTTGCACGCGACTGTTTCTCGCGGCGGTTGCCGCGTTCGTCCGGCGGTTTCACGCCGCGGGGTACGTCCATCGAGACCTGTATCTGTGTCACATCTTCTTCGACGCGTCGGCGCCCGAGGGGAGGCAATTGCGATTGATCGATCTCCAGCGGATGAAGCGACCGGTGTTGTTCAAGGCGCGCTGGATGGTCAAGGACCTTGCGGCGCTGAACTACTCGACGCCGCCGCGCGTCGCGACGAGGACTGATCGGGTCCGATTTTTGAGGATTTGGCTGGGTACGCGACGTCTGGGGGCACGGGGCAAGCGGATGGCTCGACGCATTTGCGCGAAGACGGACCGCATCGGCCGGCACGACGCCCGGCGGGCCGCGCGACACGGAGCTTCGGGGGGCACGGTCCAGTGCGTGTAGCGATCGTTGTCGAATGGTTGGATGCCGCGCGCGGGGGCGCCGAGACGTCGACCCTGCAGTTCATGGACCGGCTCATGGCGCGCGGCGTGTCTTTGGAGGTCTTCACGCGCAGTGCACTCCCGAGCACGCCGATGATGACCGTGCGGAGTATCGCGACGGCGGCGTCGACGCGCGCGCGGGCGACCGGTGAGTTCCTCGACAAGGTGGAACGCGCGATCGATGGGGCGGATTACGACATTGTGCATGCGTTCATCCCCTGCAATGGGGCGAACGTGTATCAGCCGCGGGGTGGAACCGTGGCGGAGACGATTCAGAGAACGATCGCGTCCCGTCGAACGCCGGCTTCCCGAGCGTTCAAGCGATTGACACTGGCATTGAACGCTCGCCAGCGTCTTGTGTCAGCCAAAGAGCGCGCGTGGCTGACCGGTCAGGACCGCCCAATTGTGATCGCAATCTCGGAGTATGTGGCACGACAACTGCGCTCGCACTACCGTTTTCCCGAAACGCACATCCGCCACAGCTTGAACGGCGTCGACGCTCATCCGGGCTCGCCCGCGGTTCGCGCGGCCGACCGGTCGCGGATTCGTGCAGATTATGCAGTCGCCGAAAACGAGTTATTGCTCCTTCAGGTCTGCCACAACTTTCGGCTCAAGGGAGTAGGCCGTCTCATTGACGCGATGTCTCTGGCCCGCCGTCGCGGCGGTCAACCGATGAAGGCGCTGGTCGTCGGTCGCGACAACCCGCACCCGTGGCGGCGGTTGGCCAAACGGTTGGGAGTGGACGGGGATGTCCACTTTACCGGACCCAAGGACAACGTGGCGGCGTTCCTACACGCCGCCGACGTTCTGGTACACCCCACCTACTACGATCCGTGCAGCCGCGTGGTGCTGGAGGCCGTGGTGTTTGGCGTTCCGGTCGTCTGCACGCGGTACGACGGCGCTTCTGAAGTTCTGGAGGACGGGGTATCGGGATTCGTCCTCGATTCACCGGACTCGACGGATTTGCTGGCGGACCGAATCGGGATGCTGGCCGATGCCACCGTCCGGCAGCGACTCTCGGAGGCGGCGCGATCGGCGTCCGCCGGAGTTACCATGGTCCGGCACGCGGACGAGGTACTCCTTGTCTATGAGGGGCTCGCGGGTGGAGCTCGCGCCGAATTCGGACGCAGGAGGTCGTCGTCATCGCGACGGGTTTGTCCGCGAAACCACTTGTAACGGAAGGGGTGGTGCCGGTATTCTAGGCGCGGTGGATTGCAGCCCGCCACAATTGAGTGGGAAAGCGGCATCGGGGCTTCTATCATATACGGCAGGTTGAAGCGATTGAGAGGTCGGGCGTTACGATGAGCCAAGCTCAGCAGACCATCAAGGTGCTCCTGGTCCAATCGGGCACCGAATCACATCACAGCATCGCGGAGTCTCTCGGTCCGAGTGTTGACGTGGTACGTGCGGAATCGGTGGCCGAGGCGTCGACGATTCTGGCTGAGCAGGAATTCGACTACGTCATCACCTCCGCGAGCGATCCCGCGATCGACGCCCTTCTGGCAAGCGCGCCTCACGTCGATGAGTTGGAGGTGGGGTGCGAAGGCGTGGGTGTCTTCGACAGTCGCGGTGTGTTGGTGTGGGCCAATCCGGCTCTGTTGAACTTCTCGGAGGAAGTGCGCTCGTTCGTCGAAAAGACCTGTGTGGAGACGTTCTCACGGACCGCGCACGCGGGCGCGGCGGGCGGAACCGGGTCGCTGACCGAACGGCGCTCGACGTTGCCGGCGTCGGACGGGTGCGAGTTTGATCTCACGACCACGCCGATCATCGACCTTGACCAGCAGGTGACGCAGGTTGTGGCCGTGGTGCGGGATGTGACGCGCGCCCGCGCCCGGCGAACGCAGCTCGAGGCCATCAACCGTGCGGGACGTGAACTGGTTCGGATGGAGAAGGTGTCGCAGCTCAACACGGAGGAGCGACTCGCCCTGCTCGAGCAGAAGATCGTCCGCTACCTTCACGATCTGATGCACTTCGACAATTTCTCGATTCACATCCTGGACAAGAGAACGAACAAGCTCGAGCCGGTCCTGATGAGCGGCATGCCGCAAGCCGTGCAAACCATCGATCTCTACGCATCACCGGAAGGAAACGGGATTGCGGGGTATGTTGCACATCATGGACGGAGCTACAACTGCCCAGACGTATCGAAGGACCCGCGGTACTTTCGAGCCCTGGAGGGCGCCCGGAGTTCGCTGACCGTACCATTGCGTCTGAACGACGAAGTGATCGGCATCCTGAACGTGGAAAACAGCGAGCCGGACGCGTTCGATCGGGATCAGTGCACGATGGCGGAAATCCTCGGACGGGACATCGCGACGGCGCTGCACATCCTGGACCTGATGGTGAACGAGCGGTACACGACGACGGGGCGGCTGGGCAGCGATGTGATGGCCGGCGTCACGACACCGTTGAACGACATACTGACCGACGTCGAGAATCTCGTTGAGGATTATGTCGGGCACGACGATCTGCGACCTCGCCTCAACAAGATCACCGCGAACGCCGTCGCGATCCGCGAATCGATCAAGGCCTCCACGTCGCCGCAGCGTGGTCTCCTGGGCCACCGACCGACGGGCGTGAAGCGGACCGATCCGATCCTGACAGGCAAGAAGCTGCTGGTCGTCGATGACGAGTCCATGATCCGCGAGACGGTTCACGATGTGCTCGACAGCTACGGCTGCGAGGTAAGCGCGGCGGAAAACGGCGATCAGGCCGTCGAACTCCTGCGCGATCAGAGGTTCGACCTCGTCCTCAGCGACATCAAGATGCCCGGGCGGAGCGGGTACGAGGTGTTTGCCGCCGCCAAAGAGGCCGACGCCGCGACGCCGGTGATCCTCATGACCGGCTTCGGGTACGATCCGAATCACTCGATCGTTCGTGCCCGTCGAGAGGGGCTCGCGGCCGTCCTGTTCAAGCCATTCAAGGTCGACCAACTCCTGGGCGAGATAAGAGCCGCCCTGCACTCCTCAGCCGGTTGAACCGCGGCCGTACCTGAACCGTATAACGAGCAGTTTCAGATTGTGACAGGCGGGGGCGTTCGGTTGCGTCTGTATGGCGCCGGTGCTATCCTGCCCGGCGAAATCAACAGGGAATAGTCTGAGCGACGGATACGGAGTGACTGTAATGTCTACAACTCAGCTTGACATCAAGCAAATCGGTGAGGCCGTTGAGGCGGCCAGCGATCCGTTCCGCGCCTTGCTGGAACAGATACACCGCGTGGTGGTGGGCCAGGACGATCTGGTTCACAAGATGCTGATCGGGCTCTTGTCGAACGGGCACATTCTGATCGAGGGCGTTCCGGGGCTGGCCAAGACGCTGTCGGTGTCGAGTCTGGCTCGGGGGATCGAGGCCAAGTTTCAGCGGATCCAGTTTACGCCGGACCTGCTTCCGGCGGATCTAATCGGGACGCTGATCTACCGTCAGGACACCGGTGAGTTCGTGATCAAGAAGGGCCCGATTTTCGCGAACGTGATCCTGGCGGACGAGATTAACCGCGCGCCCGCGAAGGTGCAGAGCGCTCTGCTTGAGGCGATGCAGGAGCGGCAGGTGACCATCGGCAAGGAGACGTTTCCGCTCGACGAGCCGTTCATCGTGCTGGCCACGCAGAATCCGATCGAGCAGGAGGGGACCTATCCGCTTCCGGAGGCTCAGGTCGACCGCTTCATGCTGAAGGTGACGGTTGATTATCCGTCGAAGCAGGAAGAGCGGTTGATCCTCGACCGGATGGCCAGCACGCACCCGAAGACCGATATCGATTCGGTACTGAAGCCGGCCGACATCGCCAAGGCGCGAGGGTTGGTCGACGAGATTTACATGGACGACAAGATCAAGGACTACGTTGTCGAATTGATCTACGCGACGCGTTTTCCGGAGGCGGCGCGCGTGCCGGTTACCGACTTGATCCAATACGGCGCTTCGCCACGAGCGACCATCGCGCTGACCATTGCGGCGAAGGCGTCCGCGTTTCTGGCCGGTCGCGGGTACGTCACGCCTCAGGATGTCAAGGACGTGGCACTCGATGTTTTGCGCCATCGCGTCATCGTGACCTACGAGGCCGAGGCGGAGGAGAAGACGCCGGAAGACGTGGTCAAGACCATACTGGATCATGTAGCTGTACCGT
>JAJDDR010000487.1 GCA_029260255.1 Phycisphaerae bacterium | reverse complement strand
TCGATGCCGCCGCCTGGGGCATCGTCGCCATGGAAAAACTCGACCGCGTCCGCGAGTTCGAGCAGGACCCCAACCTTGCCGCGGGGCACATTGCGGTGCAGTTCAACGCCGCCGGTCCCAGCTTCAACACGCTCACCGCGTGTGCGGCCAGCACCCAGGCGATCGGGGAAGCGTCCCTCATCATTCAGCGCGGCGACGCCGACATCATGATCGCCGGTGGCACCCACAGCATGATCCACCCGCTCGGCGTCACCGGGTTCAATCGCCTCACCGCGCTGTCCACGCGTAACGACGAGCCGCAGAGGGCGTCAACGCCGTTCGACCGCTCGCGCGACGGGTTCGTCCTCGGCGAAGGCGCCGCCATCGTCATTCTCGAAGCGCTGGATCATGCCAAGGCACGCGACGCGCAGATTCTCGGTGAGATCACGGGCTACGGCTCCACCGCCGACGCGTTTCGCGTTACCGACATCCACGACGAGGGACGAGGACCCATCGCCGCGATGCGCGCGGCGATGACCGCTGCCGGAAAGGTCCCCGCGGACATCGACTACATCTCGGCCCACGGAACCGGGACCAGCGAAAACGACAACATCGAGACTCTCTCGATCCGCGCCGTCTTCGCCGACCGCGCCAAACAAATACCCATCAGCAGCATCAAGAGTATGTTCGGGCACCTCATCGCCGCCGCCGGCGTCGTCGAACTGATCGCCTGCGTACTCGCCATCCGCGACAACACCGTCCCGCCAACGATCAACTACGAGCATCCCGACCCCGCCTGCGATCTCGACTACGTGCCCAACACCGCCCGCGAGGTCCCGGTGAATACCGCGCTGTCCAACAGCTTCGGCTTCGGCGGACAGAACGACGCCCTCATCGTCACAGCTTACGAACATCTGTAGGGCTGATCGATCCGCCCCCGCCGCGCAGCCTGCGTCAGAGACCCGCGGCGATTTGCGGAGTGAAGATCTCCGCGTCGAGCAGACAGTTCTCGACCGCCGGCAACGCCCAGTTGTCCTGATTGACGTAGAACACCCTGCCCTCGAACGGCCTTCGTATCTCGTCGACGGCCCCGCTGGCGATCAAGCCCGGCGTCGCCAGCGGCAGCGAGTGACCCCAGCGCGTCATACGCACCTGCCGTACCGCAGAGACAGGCACCTTCAGCATCGCGAGCATCTGCTTGATCTGCGGCACGAGCGACGAGGCGTACGTCTGCCACGGTTCGTTCATGATGAGCGTGAATCGCCCGGTGTCGAACGGCAAAGGCCAATAGAGCGTGAGGACACTCCGCCGGCCCTCGCGGCGACGGGCGTAGTGACCGGACAGCATGTCCACCACGCGCGAGCCGTCCTCGGCCTCGCCGTCGGTCATCGGAAAGTGCTCGTCGCCGACGAGAAAGACGTCGTAGAAATCAAGATCGACCGGAGTGTCCAGCAACACGTTGGCCACCAGGTAGGCGCGGGTGCCAAACTGGTGCATCGCGTCCCACTTCGGCGTATCGAGACGTTCCAGATCGGTCTGAATGTACTTGCAGAGGAACTTCGGGCAGCACATCACCACGCGTTTGGCCAGCAGCGATCGCAACTCGTTGCGCGCATCGATGTAGGCGACCTGGACACGGTTCTTGCCGACGAGCCGAACGTCGACAACCATGCAGCCCGCCCGCAGATGGTGCGGTCGATTCGCGGCGGGCACGTTCTTGTCCAACTGACTGAGTTTGTTCCACAGCACATGCGACATGTAGGCCATACCGCCCGGGCATACCCAACGCCCGAATTCCTCCGCCGCGAGGAAATTCCAGCCGCTGGCCGCGGAGATCTCCTCCCATCCGGCACAGAACGAGGAGTAACAGTACGCCTGGATCGCCCCCGCCAGCAGAGGAGGCACCTCCATGCCCATTTGATCCTCGATGTCCTGGCGAAACGTCTTGCTGTCCAGCTCGAGGATCCACTGGTTGTCCTTGCCTTCGATCAGCGGAATCTCCGGATAATTCTCTTCCGCCATGCGCGTCACCACCTCGGCGTAGCGCTGATACGCCAACTGGTCCTTGGGTGACTTCGCGCTGCCGGACCAGAAGTCGTCCAGGATCTTGCCCCCGACTTCGATGAGATCCTCTCCACTGTGTACACGCACGACTCCCGGCAAACCCATCTCGTTGTAGAACGACTCGAGAAACGAGCCCGAATCCGGAGTGATGACGTACGCGTTGCCCAGCGAGTATCGCGTGGACCCCCAGATCTCCCCCTGCGCCACCCCGCCGAATCGCGGCCGAAACTCGAGCACGACCGGGTTGTGCTCGCGCAGCAGGTAGGCCGTCGACAGCCCGGAAATGCCGCCTCCGACGATCGCGATGTCGATCTCCTCGGTCGGCGCCGGAGGGTCGACGCAGTTTTCGCAGTTGTGGAACGGCACCGACTCGTTCGAGAAGCGATCTCCCGTAAACCAGTTAGCGAACGGAAGCCCGTCGACCATCGTCGACTCGGGGTGAAGCGGAACCCGATGGAAGGGCCGCGTTCGATCCAAACCGAGTCCGCCGCTGCCACCGATGCCGTCGCCCGCGTCCGACGCCGATGCGATCGAGATGCCGTGCTTGGCCAGCACCCCGATCGTCGCGGCGCTCATTCCGCTACGCAGAAAACTCCGACGACTCAACATGATTCGCTTCTCCCGGGTCGGATTGACGGACACCGTGACACCAGATTGCGGCCCGAGCATTGACTATAGCGTTGCCGCGGGACGTCCACAAACGAATTCTCGACGACGACGCAATCCTCACATTGTGGCTGTAATCGGATCGTGCTACCGTGCGCCCATGGAATCGCTGCGTCTCCTGCCCGCCGAGAAACCGATTGATGCCACCGTGACGCTGCCCGGTTCCAAGAGCCTCACGAATCGCGCGATGGTGGCCGCGGCGCTCGCCCGCGGCACTTCCGTCCTGTCCCACGCGCTCTTTGCCGACGACACCGAACGCATGGTCGAGGCGTTGCGAGCGCTTGGCTTCGCCCTCACCACAGACGCGCAAGCTTGCCGCATCGAGATCACCGGGCGCGGCGGGCACGTGCCCAACACGGACGCCAATCTGGACTGCGGGAACTCCGGCACCACCCTCCGATTCTGCTGCGCTCTGGCGGCGTTGGGACACGGACGCTACACCCTCGACGGCCTGCACCGCATGCGCGAGCGTCCGATCGGCCAACTCGTCCGCGCCTTGCAGAGCCTCGGTGTCGGCGCCGACTTCGAATGCGCCGAGGGGTACCCGCCGCTAACACTGCACGCCGCGGGTCTGCGCGGCGGTTCGGTCAAGTTCGACAACCCGCCGTCGAGCCAGTTCGTATCGGCGCTGCTGATGGCGGCGCCTGCGGCC
>JAJDDR010000486.1 GCA_029260255.1 Phycisphaerae bacterium | reverse complement strand
CGCAGCCCCGCGCGCTCTTCCTCGGTCAGCGTCACCACATACTTTTTCATCGTCGGCCTCCTTGCCTATGGGATCCATTCCCCAAATCGGCAAAGGAGGACCGTTTGACCCATCAATTCACGTGGGTCGGAGTACTAGATTCCTCGGTCACTTGGCTCCGTCGGAATGACAACAATAGGAAGTCGCCGTCCGGACCACTCCGAACATTGACCCACCGATTGCCACCCAAGACGGGATGCACCCCCGCCCGACCGCCATCGGATCATTCGTCGACCGCTGCGGACCAGGTCCTGAGCACAAAAACGTCCATCGGATACGTGGCCACGCGTTTCTCAGTCAAACATAAATACTTTATGCGAAAGCGTTTACGGAAGGATGCAATCCGGCGGCGTTGACGCTAGAATAGACGGCAGGGGTTTGGAAAGGCGTACGATCCCCTCCGAAAAGTCCGGGGTGTCGGTATCGACCGCGCGCCGGCTCCGTCCTGATATGGGAGACAGCAAGCATGACCGTAGGGAAGACCGAGACCGACCATGGGCGTACCGTCCGGCAATCAGCCGGTGCGCTCTCGATTCTCCTCATGACGCTTGCGGGATCCGCCGTCGCGCGTGCCCAGCAGACGACCGAACAACTGAACGTCCGGCGTTCCCGAATCACCGGCATGGCGTCGTTCGTCACCGCGCGCGGTGGCGGGGCGATTCTCACCGCCGCGCAGAAAGCCGGACCGGACGCGCTCCTCGCACAGCACGGCGACCTCTTCGGCATCAAGGACGCGACCACTCAGTTGGTGGCCGTCGGAACCGTCACGGACGCGCTCGGACACACCCACGCGACCTACGAGCAACGTCACAAGGGCGTGCCGGTGTTCTCCGGAATCGTCAAGGTCCATTCGAACGCCGCCGGCCAGGCAATCGCCGCCAACGGCGACTTCTACCCCATCCCGGACAAGCTCAGCGTCACCCCCACCCTCTCCGCGAAACAGGCAATCGCGATCGCCAGGGGAGTGATCGAGCGCGGTCACCCGATGGCCGAGGTCGCGGAATTGGTGATCGTCGATCCCGGCTGGTACGGCGATCCGGTGATCGGGGCGCATTTGGCCTACTACCTGATCCTGTCGGACCCCGTCGCGACCGTACGCGAGGCGTTCTTCGTCGATGCGCACAGCGGCGCAGTGCTGGATCAGTGGAACGTCCTGCCCACTGCACGCTTTCGAGAGGTCTACGACGGCGGTGGCGGTTCGGCGCTTCCGGGCACGCTGGCGCGCAGCGAGGGCAGCCCGGCGGTCGGCGATGCGGACACCAATCGGGCCTACGACTATTCGGGTGACGTCTACGATTACTTCTGGCGCGCGTTCGGGCGCGACAGCATCGATGACAACGGAATGACACTCGTCCTGACCGTGAACTCCACCGCGCCGCCCTGTCCCAACGCGTTCTGGAGCGGCACCCAGATGGTATTCTGCACCGGCACGGTCACCGACGACATTACGGCCCACGAGATCGGCCACGGCGTCACCGAACGCACCGCCGGGCTCATCTATCAGAACCAGCCCGGGCAACTCAACGAGTCCTACTCGGACGTCTTCGGCGAGATCATCGACCTCTACAACGGCGATGCCTCCGTCGCCGGAACGCCCGGCGGTTCGCCCAGTTGGCCGACGCACGCCACGGGTCCGGGTCAGGACACACCCAACAACGCACGAAGCGCATGCAGCCTGCCGAGCACCTACCCCGACGGAGTCCGCTGGCTGATGGGCGAAGACGCGGCGGCGTTCGGCGGGGCGATTCGTGACATGTGGGATCCGACCTGCATGGGCGATCCCGATCGCGGAAACAGCGCCCTGCAGACCTGCCCGGGCGGCGACAGCGGCGGAGTCCACAGCGGCAGCGGCATACCGAACCACGCGTTCGCCATTCTCGTCGACGGAAAGAGCTTCAACGGGTTTACGGTCGGCGCAATCGGTCCGATCAAGGCCGGCGCCGTCTGGTATCGCGCCCTGACTGTCTACCTGACGCCCGCCTCCGATTTCCAGGAAGCGTACATAGCCATCAATCAAGCAGCCACCGATCTTGTGGGCAGCACGCCCAACGATCCGCGAACCGGCGTCGCGTCGGCCGTGGCCTTCACCGTCGGCGACGCAACACAGGTGGACAACGCGCTGCGGGCGGTTGAGATGAACGTGCCGGGTGCGTGCGGCGCGTGGACC
Source organism: Phycisphaerae bacterium (assembly GCA_029260255.1). GTDB lineage: Bacteria > Planctomycetota > Phycisphaerae > UBA1845 > UBA1845 > OFTM285. Next base: position 2,373 of record JAJDDR010000486.1, on the reverse strand, counting down.
GATCTCTTCAACGCGGCCGACCCGACCCTGTGCTCGCCCCAGTCCTCGCTGTTCTTCGAGGACTTCGAGAGCGGATCCACCGGTTGGACCGTCTCCAACAGCGGACCACCGACCCCGTACAACTGGGAACTGGACACGACCCTGCCGAACCGACCGGGCACCGCAATGTTTGGCGCCGATCGGAACATCGGCAGTTGCTCGGGCTCCGGCGAGGCCGGTCTGCATTCTCTGTTCAGCCCGACAATTCCCCTGCCCGGCGGATTGGCCCAGGCGATGCTGTCGTTCAAGCACCTGTTGGGAACCGAGGCAAGTTGGGACGGCGGCAACGTCAGCGTGCGTGCAAACGGCGGCGCCTGGCAACTGGTCGGCTCGGCGGCATTCACCCACAACCCCTACAACACGACGCTCAACACCGGCGTCAACCCGCTGGGCGGACAGGCGGCGTTCAGCGGCGCGGACGCCCACTGGGTGACGTCGGTGGTCGATCTCACCGGGTTCGTCTCGCCCGGCAACAACCTCCAGATTCGATTCGACTTCGGCAAGGACGCCTGCTCCGGCGAAGCGGGCTGGTGGGTCGACGACGTGACGGTGTTCGACTGCACGACCGGATGCACCGGACCCGCCGACTGCAACGACAACGTCGCCTGCACGATCGACACCTGCAACCTCGGCACCGGCTCGTGCGTGTTCACGCCGGACGATACCCAATGCCCGGACGACGGCTTGTTCTGCAACGGTATCGAGTCGTGCAGTGCCGCCGTCGGCTGCGTCAGCAGCGGCAACCCCTGCACCGGCGGCGACGTCTGCAACGAGACGACCAATACCTGCGCGCCGCCCGTGCCGACCGGCGGCTGCTGCGTCGGGACCAGTTGCACGATCGAGTCCCAGGCGGGCTGCCTGACACTCACCGGCATCTACCTCGGCGACGGCACCGACTGCGCGGGGACGCCTGGCGCGACCACCGTCTACTCGGCCATCCCGAACGCGTCCATCCCCGACGGCGGCGGGCCGGGAAACCCGGTCACCAACACCATCAACGTGCCCAACTCGGTCCCCATCGCCGACGTCGATATCGACGTCGCCATCACACACACCTGGGTCGGCGACTTGACCGTTCAGGTGACACATGGTGGCACTACCGTGACCGTCATCGACCAGCCCGGTATACCCGGCTCGACCTGGGGTTGCAGCGCGAACAACTACGGCATCGTTCTGGATGACGAGGGAACGGGTGGCACCATCGAGTCGCAGTGCGCCGGCAATCTTTCGTCCCCGCCGAACTACACGCCGAACGGATCGCTGAGCGCGTTCGACGGAATGGACTCCGTCGGCGCGTGGGTCATCACCGTGTTCGACGCCACGACGCCGGACCCCGGCACGCTCGATAGCTGGTCGGTCCACATCACCGAGGCGGGAACCGGACCCTGCACCGGCGGCTGCACCGGAAATCCTCAGTGTGACGACGGCCTGTTCTGCAACGGCGCCGAGACCTGCGTCGCCGGCGCGTGCCAAGCAGGCACCGCCGTCAACTGCGCCGATGCGGTCGGTTGTACGGTCGATTCCTGCGATGAAGTGAATGATGTCTGCGTCAACGCCGCGACGGACGCGCTGTGCGACAACGGTTTGTTCTGTGACGGCGCCGAGACGTGTGACGCATTGCTCGACTGCCAGTTGGGGACGTCCGTCAACTGCGCCGACGCCGTTGTTTGTACGACGGACTCGTGTGACGAAGTCAACAATGTCTGCGTGAACACGCCGGTGAACGCCGCGTGCGACAATGGACTGTTCTGTGACGGCGCCGAGACGTGTGACGCATTGCTCGATTGCCAGTTGGGGACGCCCGTCAACTGCGCCGACGCCGTTGTTTGTACGACGGACTCGTGTGACGAAGTCAACAATGTTTGCGTGAACACGCCGGTGAACGCCGCATGCGACAATGGGCTGTTCTGCGACGGTGCCGAAGTGTGCGACGTCTTGCTCGATTGCCTCTCGGTCGCGCCGGTGAACTGTGCCGACACGGTGGCATGCACGGTCGATTCCTGCGATGAAGTGGCTGATGTCTGCGTGAACGCGCCGGCCGACGCCCTGTGCGACAACGGTTTGTTCTGTGACGGTGTCGAGACGTGTGACCCGCTTCTGGGCTGCCAAGTGGCAACCCCGCTTACCTGCAACGACGGGATTGGCTGTACGGCAGACTCCTGCGACGAAGTTAACGATCAGTGCGTCAACGCACCCAATGACGCCCTTTGCCAGGACACGTCGTTCTGCAATGGGCTGGAGGTGTGCGACCCGGTGTTGAATTGCAGGCTGGGGACACCGGTCAACTGCGACGACGGCCAGGCCTGCACGACGTTGGACCTGTGCGACGAGATC
>JAJDDR010000485.1 GCA_029260255.1 Phycisphaerae bacterium | reverse complement strand
CGCAGCCCCGCGCGCTCTTCCTCGGTCAGCGTCACCACATACTTTTTCATCGTCGGCCTCCTTGCCTATGGGATCCATTCCCCAAATCGGCAAAGGAGGACCGTTTGACCCATCAATTCACGTGGGTCGGAGTACTAGATTGCCTGCCACTAGAACACAGACCGTCACGACAATAGCCATTGTTCGATGCATCATGATTCCGCTCCTTTTCTTTCGCCGCTTGTTTCGAGGACTCTTGAGCCGTGATTTCCCACTTGCCGAATTGCTGGTCATCATTCTACCGCATCAAGCCTGTCGCCTCGTCGGGCGCACAGCCATGATCTCAATCCGCTTGTGCGGAGTATTTCGTCCGGCGTTTCCCGGTCATCAGATTCCGCGCCTTAACCATATCCGAACGAACCGCTCGATTCAAGCGAAGCGACCTTCCTGGCCGCGATTCGTCGCGGCGTGGGTGCTCCGTCGTGCCCGTGAGGTCTCCGGGACAACGATTCCGGGCCGTTTCCGCGCAGCGTCAACCCGTAATCCATTCGAATCCTAAACATTTCGCTCGATCGTGACGATCACTCGCACCGCACCGACTGTGGCGGCACACCACACCGCCCTTCCGCTCCAGGATCCCTGCGAACAACTCACGTGGAACCGCGACTTCGGCCAAGCCTCCTCCGGCCTGGTCATGGGGTTGCGTCGTTCGCCACCCGTCGTGAGAAGTGCGGGCTGAGCGCATGGCCACGCAAGCGTGGCCACGGCACCCGGATTACTGCACTCTTGGGATCCATCCATGTCGGACTCAATCCGCGCTGTCCGGTTTCGCGGTGATCGATCACGGGCTAGGATGACGCCCTATTCGGACGGCGAGTGGTGGACGGCACAGGGAGATTGGCGATGACGCGGTACTCGATCGATGATTTCGTAAGCACAACAGCCGAACGCGAACGCGGCGAGGGGTTCTTCGAGCTGGAGAGCGAACGCCTTCTCGAAGTGAATCTGGACGGCATGGTCTGGACGAAGATGGGCGCCATGGTGGCCTATTGCGGCGCGATCAAGTTCACCCGCGAAGGCATCCTCGAACACGGAATCGGAAAGCTCCTCAAAAAGGCCGTCAGCGGAGAGGGTACCCGACTGACCAAGGCGGAAGGCAACGGCCGATTGTACCTGGCCGACATGGGCAAGAAGGTCTCCATACTCCAACTCAACGGCGACGCCATCTATGTCAACGGCAACGACCTCCTGGCGTTCGAGCCGTCCATCGAATGGGACATCAAGATGATGCGCAAGATCACCGGCGTCCTTGCCGGCGGGCTGTTCAACGTCCGACTCGCGGGGACGGGGCTGATCGCCATCACCACCCATTACGATCCCCTGACGCTCATGGTCGAACCCGGAGCCCCCGTCGTCACCGATCCCAACGCGACCGTGGCGTGGTCGGGAAACCTGTCGCCGAGTTTTCGTACCGACATCTCCCTGAAAACGTTCTTCGGCCGCGGCAGCGGCGAGTCCATCCAGATGTGTTTTGACGGTGACGGGTTTGTCGTGGTACAGCCCTACGAAGAGGTGTACCTGCAGGCCGGTCCGAATCGCGCCTAACCCACAGGAAACTGACCACGTGCCGACACTCACCGACTTCACGTCTACCGATAATGTCTTCGCTCTGGCCGGCGAAAACATGCGCGCCCACAAGGGGCGCAGCGTCGTTCGCGTGGCAGTCGATGGGGGGACCTTCTACCTGAAACGCTACTGGCTGGCGGCGTCGCAGGTTTTTCAGCGGCACGTCGCACGCGGTCTTCACGAACTCCGCATGATCGACTGGCTGAACGGAAACGGATTTGCCGGTCCCCGCGTCGTAGCGCGGGGATCGTCGCGTGCGCTGTGCCTCACAACACGCTTGTTCTTCCTGATGGAAGAGGTCGCCGGAGAGATGCCGCTGGAGCAGACGTGGTGGAAGATGCCGCAATCCGGCGACAGCCTGTTGGACGCGCTGGCAACGTTTGCGGCGCGACTGCACGACGCCGGATTCGTGCATACCGATTTCTCCGAGAGGCACATCTTCGTCGGACGCGGAAACGGCGAGTGGAGCTTCCGACTGATCGACGTGGAACGGGCACGGACCGGTCTTCGCGATGATCGCTTGGCGGCGGCCGACCTGAAGACACTGGCGACCAGCATCGCGGACCAAACGCTTCGCGAGCGGATTGGGCGGACGTTCCTCGAAGACTACGTTTCGAAGCGAACGACACTCCCATCGACAACGGACATGGGCGCGCTGTTTGCCAAAGCGACCGCGACGCGCGCATTCTGATGCGTGCAGCGCACCGCGCTCGATGATACGGTGGTAACGATGTCACGGGATGAACCGCACGCCGACGCAGCCCGGTTTCAGTTTGAGAACGTCGAACTGGGCAACGGCTGGTCGGCGCGCGTCCTGATCGACTGGACTCTGCCCGAGGATGTGGCCGGCGACTCGGTCGTCAAGCCACCACGCGACGACTGGCGTTCCCTCCTGACGACGCTGGCGTTGCGCCCGGATGAGCTTCCCGAGCGCGTGGATTTGAAGCACTCGCGCACTGCGCGGGTGTTCCGGGCGCGTGTGCCCTCGCAATCACCGGGCCTGCAAATCGTCTGCAAGAACAGCGGGCCGCGTCCGTGGTGGCGCGGATCGCGCGAGCGGAGGACCTGGAACGCGGCGTTCGGACTGCTGCGGGCGGGAATCCGCACGGCGTTACCGCGAGCGTTGGTGGAGCGGCGCGGTCGGCTGCGTTCGGCTTGGCTGGTCACCGAGGCAATCCCTGATGCGATTGATTTGGACGGTGTGATGTCGTGGCAAGTCTACGCGCTGGAGCGCGAGCGCGTGGCGCGCGTCAAGCAGGCGCTCGCGGTCCGAGTCGCGGCGTTGTGTTCTCGAATGCGATCGCGGGGCATCTATCACCGCGACTTCAAGGCATCGAATGTGCTGGTCACCGATTGGGACGGATCCGGCGCCCTGCCCCGGTTGTGGTTGGTCGACCTCGATGGCGTCCAACTGCGGAATCGGTTGAGCGCGCGGGCGGCGTGGCGCGCCGTGACACGATTGGGCGCAAGCCTCGTGGACTGCAACTCCGTGACGCTGACGGACTGCGCCCGGTTCGTGAGGGCATTGTCGCAGGGACCGGGGAGCACGCCGCACCGTTGGAAGTCCGACTGGCGTCGCTTGGAACACGATGTGGCTAAATACAATCGGCGATCTCGCGACCGAAAGCACGGCAAACTGGATGGGTTTCTCGAAGACTAGTGTAGTGTCTCAGAATCGGTGACGCTTTCCTGAACCGATCCGCGGCGGCTGCGCCCCGTTTTGGGTGGCGAGTTTGGGCTCCATCCACCAGCACGATCTTGATCTTGCCTTCCATCACGTCCTCCCGTCACGACCACAACATGCTGCCATAGTACACAAGAAGAGTAACTGTGATTCTTCGACGGCGCCACCCGGAATGGGACGCACCCCCAAAACGTTGACGCCGTACAACGCGGACCGTGCGATCCCTACAGGTGATCGAGACGCAAACATCCAGTCCGGTCCCCAACCACGGTGTCGCCGTCCGCGTTGAGCGAACTCGCGCCGCGACCCATCGCCGGCTGGCACGGCGCCTGAAGGAGACTGTTCACCGTCCCTCCAACAGGCGACGGCTCGGAGAGGAAAGAAGCCATGTCAAGTACGCTGCGTCTGTGCATACTCGGCGCGATGCTCCTCGTGATGGGTTGCGCCGCGAACCAACGGAATGCGTCCGCCGGGGCGCGTCTCCGATCGTCTCTGCTCTTCGATCGCATCCCGGGCGACACCTATGCGACCGATATCCCATTTCGCCGCGCCTGGCCCACGGCCGATGGCGGGGTATTCGTGCGAGAGACGATCTCCTTCACCGAGCAAATCCGTGATCGCCAGGGGTACGGCGGTGACGACGCCAGCAGATTAAACCGTCGCTTTACGACGCGACGCCACGGTGTAATCGTCCGCTAGCAGCCGTTGGGCCTCTGAAAGACCGGGAAACTGCAAATCACATCCGTCCGAACGCCGATTCCGGCGGACTGCAGAAACGCCTTGATCGTCGAAACTCATTGCAGTAGTATGACTTGCGCGAAGTGAGGTCGTTTCGCGACAAGCGCCGACCGAGGCGGCGCAGCGGTCATCGGGCGGTGGCGTTGGCGGTGCGGATCATCAAGATCGGTTCGGCGGGGGTTGCTCCCGCAAGAGCGGAAAGGTCAGATGGCAACGATCACCAAGAAGGAACTCATCGACCGCATCGCGGACGATACCGGGACCAAACGCGTACTCGTGAAACGCATCGTGCAGGACTTCCTCGACCAAATCATGAAGGAGCTCGGTTGCGGTAACCGCTTGGAGTTCAGAGACTTCGGTGTCTTTGAGAGCAAAATCCGCGCCGCCCGAAGGGCACAAAACCCCAAGACGATGGAGAAGGTCATGGTGCCGTCGAAACGCACCGTGAAGTTCAAGGTCGGTCGCCTGATGAAGGAACGACTGATCGAACACACCGACGACATCGATCACGCCACCGGGTTGCCCCGCGAGTAGGGGCAGGGTCACTCGCGTGGCACTTTCCAAGAGTTCGTAATCTCTGATCACCAAAACAGTTACGCCCATATCAACCGCCCGCGTCACCATGTGGCACTCTTCTGGTGCACCGCTCCCGATGTGCCGATAAACGAACTGGGCACAAACTAATTGCGACTCAGTCGCAATTAGACTTGACCGCGCGGGCGCATGGCGCGTATGCTCATCGCGGCGTGCTTGGCACCGCGAACGCTCGCGGAAACCGCGGTTCGCAAAGGTGACCGCCGGAGACGAGGAACATGACCGTTGCGGCCTCGGACCGCTCGATCTGGAGTGACAGGAAGCTGACACTCGACCGTCTGGGAATCGGAATCCCGGCGTGCGTTGATCACATCACCGCCTGCGGGGACCGGGGTGTCCACTTGATGGAGATGGGGCTCACACCCGGGGCGAGTGTGACCGTCACGCGCGTCGCACTGTTCGGCGATCCGATCGAGGTCGTCGTACGCGGGTATCGTCTCAGTCTGAGACGCGCGGAAGCGAGGCTCGTCGCGCTGCGCTCGTGCGGGGAAGGCGTGTAGCGGTGAGCACCGTTCGTGGTTTGGCGGTCGCGGCAACGGACACCAAGCGCCTGGCGCTGATCGGAAACCCCAACTGCGGCAAGACCACGATATTCAATCACCTGACCGGCCTGCGGCACAAGGTGGCAAACTATGCCGGTGTGACCGTCGAGCGTCGTGAAGGCGCGATGTCCGGTCGCCCGGACGTTCGCGTGCTGGACCTGCCCGGGTGCTACAGTCTCACCCCGCGAAGCATCGACCAGCGGATCGCGCGTGACGCGCTGCTCGGCTGGGCCAAGGACGTGCAGCGCCCGGACGCGCTGATTGTGGTTCTGGACGCCTCGAACCTCGAACGAAACCTCTTCCTTGCCACGCAGATTCTTGAACTGAATCTCCCCACGATCATCGTCTGCAACATGCTCGACGTCGTCCGCAGCCGGAAGCATCGAATCGACCTGGACGCGTTGCAGTCCCATCTCGGAGCGCCCGTCATCGGCACGGTGGGCGCGACCGGCGAGGGGATCGACCGCCTTCGCGCGGCCATCGATTCTCTGGAACCGCACGAACCGAGAACCTTCACCTGGCAGGGCGAAGACGCCGCCAACCAGCGCGTCGCACACCTGCGGGGGTTGATCAGAACGCACGGCATCGTCGATCCCGGCATGGCCAACATCGTCGCGTCGCTGCTGCTCGCCCCCGCGGTGCTCGACGAGTCCCAGCCGGGTTTCGCAAACCTGCCGCCCGCCTTCTCCAGCGCGCTCGCCGAGTTGCACCGCGCCGACGGGCACGATGTCTCCGCGATCAGTCAGGCCGTCGAGACACGCTACCGGTGGCTGGGGCAATGCGTCGAAGCGGTGTTCACCCACGCCGAGACGACCACCACCACGCACAGCGATCGAATCGACCGCGTCGTCACGCACAAGGTGTGGGGATTGGTCTGTTTCGGTGCGGTGATGCTGACCATGCTCGTGGCCATCTTCAGCTGGGCGACGCCGCTGATGGACGGAATCGACTGGGCGGTCGGCTCCCTGGGCGCGGCCGCCGCGTCCACGCTGGGCGAGGGAATCCTCGCGGACCTGATCGTCGACGGTGTGGTCGCGGGCGTCGGAAACGTCGTCGTGTTCTTTCCGCAAATATGCATCCTGTTCCTCTTCATCGCACTGCTGGAGGACAGCGGTTACATGGCCCGCGTGGCCTTCGTCATGGACGGGCTGATGTCCAAGGTCGGTCTGCACGGCAAGAGCTTCATTCCGCTGCTGTCCAGCTTCGCCTGCGCGGTTCCGGCGATCATGGCCACGCGCACGATCGAAAACCGCCGCGACCGATTCACCACCATGCTCGTCGCGCCGCTCATGAGTTGCTCGGCTCGGCTGCCGATTTACATCATCCTGATCAGCGCCCTGTTCGGTACCAGCGTCTGGGAAAAAACGGGGATCATGATGAGCATGTATGCCCTGGGGACGCTGGCCGCGCTGGTCGTCGCGTTGATTCTCAAACGAACGATTCTCAAGGGACCGACGCCCACGTTCGTGCTCGAACTCCCTCCGTACCGCCGGCCCCGATTGGGCGCCGCCTTGCGCAACACGTGGGATCGCGGCAAGATGTTCCTCACCGAGGCGGGCAGCGTCATTCTGGCGATGAGCATCATCCTCTGGGCGCTGGCGTACTTTCCGCGAGCGCCCGAATCGGCGAACGTGTCGGCCGGCGAACAACTACGCCGGAGCTACATCGGCCGCATCGGACGATCGATCGAACCCGTCCTGGAACCACTCGGTTTCGACTGGAAGATCGGCGTCGGGCTGGTATCGAGCTTCGCGGCGCGCGAGGTCTTCGTCGCGACCATGGGCGTTGTCTACGGGATTGAAGAAGAGGCCGACGAGGAATCGGCGACCCTGCGCCAAGAGATCGCGACCGCGACCTGGCCCGACGGCAGAAAGGTGTTCACCCCGCTGGTGGGAATCTCACTGATGGTGTTCTATGTCTTGGCCTGCCAGTGCATGTCCACGCTCGCCGTCGTCAAGCGGGAAACCGACTCCTGGCGCTGGCCCGCGTTCATGTTCGCGTACATGACGGCGCTCGCCTATTCTGCGTCGTTTCTGGTCTATCAATGCGGCACCGCGCTCGGTCTCGGTTGACCGAGCCGCGACCGCAAGGGAGCGCTTTCGCTATTCCGCTCCCTTGCGGTCGCGGCTCGGATAAGTCGCACTATCGTGGCGAATTGCCGGTACTCAACCGCTGAAGCGTGCCGAAATCGGTGAGGTCCACGTCCGCGTCGCAATCGGTATCGAAAACGGCGCAACCGAGACCGATCGCGTTCCCCGATCCGGTCGCGCAGTCAACAAACGCGGCAAAATCAAGCAGATCGACGTCGCCGTCGTCATCTGCGTCGGCCATCGTACACTCGTCCGGAACGTCGTCGTTGTTGCAGTCTGCACTCGTGCCGGATTTGACATCCTGCCCGTCCGGCAGACCATTCTCGTTGCAGTCCGACGCGGGTGAAGACGCCAGATCCCAGCCGAGCAGATCGAGCACGCGCAGGTCGCTGGACGAAAGAGTCCTGGACGCACCCGGCACGACGCTCGGGTCCATCAGTCCGAAATCGAAATGCGGCGGCAGCGCATCGTCCCGCCAGTGGCTGGCCTGGCTGTTGTCGCCGAAGAACAGCCCTTCCGAAAAGCGCAGGTCGACGGCCCCGTCAAAGCAGGCGTGCGCCGGTGTCAAATCCCCCGGAGCGAGCAGGCGGTCGGCCGCGGTGAAGTCGGCCGGACCTTCGCCCGGTGTGATTCGCAGCAGATCCATGGGCGTCGTCGGCACGGCGAACGGCGCGCCACCCTGCGAGAGATTCAGATCCACAAAGTCGACCACGCTGGCAAACCCGAGTGTGTGAATCATCTCGTGCATCGCGATGGCGACAAAGTCGATCCGCCCCGGCGTGATGCCGTCCGACGGGTCGTAGTCGTAGGTGAACTCCGTCGAGAACCGGATGATCCCGTCCGACGACGCCGGGCATTTCAGGCCCAGCGCACGGCAGTTGGGCGTGGTCAGGAATACGTCGGATGCCACGGTGTAGCCCTCGGGGACCACGGCCGAGAACTGGTCGAGCGTCGGCAGTCGCGAGAGCAGGTCGAGTTCGTCAGAACCGCCGTCGGCGATCATCGCGTCTCGCGCCGTGTCGAACGGAATCAGAAAGTACGTCGATCCGGAACTCCCCAACACACCCGGTGGCAGGACGGCAAGGTCGGCGTGAATGTTCACGGTGACGGGGTCGGCGATCAGCGCCTCGAGGTTCCCCGCGGCCAACTCCCACGCGGTGAGCGCTTGCGGGTCGGCTTGCAGCATCGCCCCGGCGTCCAGAACGATGTCGAAAGCGCCCTCCGGCGCGGGCTCGTTCGCGGTGCGCGGTTGCGCGATCGGCAGGCGTCTGAACTCGCGCGCGGTCGGCAAGAGGACCCTGCAACTCGGCTGAACCGGCTCCGCACCCGCGCACGTCGCCGCGACGCACACGATTGCCACCCCCAGGCCCAACCGGGTTGTCCGAAACGAAGCCATCGTGCGATTATAGCCCCCGCGTGGGTGCGGTTGCCATCGCTCGCTCGCAATTGCCCGCGTAAGGGGGGGTGTGACCATTCTCTGTGGCATCGTTGGTCAGGGACATGCCGTAGGGCGGGTTCTACACGCCGCAACCGAGGAAGAAGGCGGGTGGAACCCGCCCTACCCTTGGCATGCCACAATCAATGGTCACGCCCCGTAAGGGTTGTGTGTGCAACCGGGGCTTGACGACCGTCTACGTGATACGGTAGTCGTGCGGAAAAAACCGAGTTGGACGTGGCTGGAATCGCGATTCCAGCGATGGAGTTGGCTTTGACGGTCCGTGAGAGGCTACCGAAGACAGTAACTTGAGACAAAGCCACGTGGCGACTGACCCAGTTTCTGACCCAACCTCACCGCGTCATTTCGAAGACGCTCCAATCGGCGCGTCATGCTCGCGACCGTCGTCGCGCAGATCCTTGGCCCGCTGTCGACTAACCACGCATCAAGTTTGCACCAGTGCCGTTTCCAGATAGGTCCATTCAGTTCGCTCAGGCCCGCTCGCCGGCGGTCGTGCCGGTCGTAGCCGGCGGGTGCGCTGCCGCAAACCTCACGTGGGGACAGAGTGTTCTTTTGCCCAGTCGCCCGGTGTTGAATCTAAGCCACCCCTTCCGTCGTCAGCGTTCTCGGAGCGCATACGCGTCAAATTCGGCATCCACTGGCGCCGGAAACGGTGTTTTGGCAAAGACCGTGACCGTGCGAACCATCGTTCCATCGATTCGGTCACCGTCGATCGGTCCTGAGAAGCTCAACGTAGCCGTCCCAAGGTGGGCGCCAAGAAGTAAACCGTGTACCACGCCGAGGACGCCGACGCGGCCGTCCTGTTCACCAACATACCCACCGGCGATGTAGCTCCCGCCTGGAAAGTCGGTTGGATGCACCTGCGTGTCCGGGATGACCTCCGATCCCAGCCACTCCTTGGCAAAAACAAAACTGTCGAAGAAGCGCTCGATTTCGCCGTTTGATCCGAGTGCGATGCGAAACAGGAGCGAATCGTCATCGGCTTTGTGGATCGCCCAGGTCGAGTCGGCGGCACCGGGCGCGCCCGCGCCCAAAGGCACTTCCACAGTCACGCCGTCGCGTATCGGTACCGACTCGGTTTCGGAAAGTGCGGTGCTGTCCGGAAGCCCTGCGAATGGGCAGCCTGCCAGCCCGATCACGCCGCATGCGAGGCCCATGAGTCCAATCGCGCCAACGAACCGTCGTGAACGCCCTTGCCTCGTGCCTGTCGTCGTCATGCTCCTTCTACTCCTAGTCTTGGTCTGTACCCATCATATACACAAGCGGACCCGCGCGCCGCCAGCGCGAGCTTCGCTCGCGGCTAATCGTCTTCATCCCCCTCCGAATCGTTGTCCAGTCCGAGCCCTTCGGGGAAGGTCTGAACCCTGTCAACGCCGGCGCTATTCGTACAAGTCACTTCCAGTGTTATGCTTGGTCCCACCATCTCGAGGATGCCACCTTCCAGCTCGATTTCGCATGCCTCGTCGTCGTTCTCAATCTCCACGATCTCTCCAAGGCCTACGGCGATTCTCGTGGTCCCACAGACGAGTTCACCGGTGCACGTCGTCGGGTCACACGCAACGAGTGAATTGGCGAAGCCGAACTCCACAACGAACCGTCCCTCGTCGTCATCGCCGCCGGCTGTCCCTTCGCCGTCACCGCCCGAGAGCAATACCAGGCTCGCGGTTGCTACGGGTGCCGTGCACGTAGGATCGAGGCAGTCCGATGTCCCGTTGCCGTCAATGTCGATGTCGGAGACACCGCAGCCGCACGCTCCGGGACAGTTCTTGCCCGCGTCGTTCGGGCAGCCGTCGTTGCAGTCGGGCGTGCCGTCACCGTCCGAATCTACGTCGGAGAACCCGCACCCGCATGCGCCAGCGGAGAACTTGCTGGGATCGTTCGGACAAAGATCATTGCAGTCGGGCGTTCCGTCGAGATCGGTGTCGGTGTCTGCAACACCGCAGCCACAAACTCCGGCCACGATCTTGTTGGGATCGGCCGGGCAGCCGTCGTTGCAGTCGGGCGTGCCGTCCAAGTCCGTGTCGGTGTCCGCGACACCACAGCCACACATGCCGGGATCGGTCTTCACTGGATCGAACGGACAGGGGTCGATTACGTTGACCGGGAAGCCGACCTGGTCGAAGGTCACGACTCCGCCGGGAATCGTACTTAAGAAGGGCAGGCCACCGAAGCCGACGAAGGCGCGGGTGGCGAAGGGCTCGCTCGGCACAGCGCCGTAGGTCGCGGTGTCGCCGTGGTAGGCGAGCGACACGTACTGGAGCTTGGACCCGTCGGGAGCGAAGTCGAGGGCGCAGAAGTCGAGCAGGCGGTGGATGCCGGCGGCGCCGGTCTGGCCGGCGACAACGGTGTTGGGCAGGCCGCCGAAGGGTACCACGATAACGGCGCCGGTCGGGTCCGCCCACGCGCCCCACAGCGTGTAAACGCCGTTAGGGATCAGGTTGTGGAACGTCGCGCTGACCGTCCCTATGTTTGTGACATCGTCACAGGTGATCGTCATGTCGCCGGCTGCGGCCAGCCAGTTGCCGGTGCTGATGGGATGCGTCGGGCGCGTTATCGTCGGCGGCAACGGGTTGGGCGGCACGGAGCCCGGCAGCGGGATCGGCGCGCGGATGCCGTTGCCCGCAGGAACGGGGATGCTGCGCAACGAGAGGTTGAGGAGGCTGGCATTGGGGGAGGGCCAACCGCGCGCGGCTCCGTAGGCTGCGTCGTAGTTCGTCGCGAGCAGTTGGTTGAAGTCTGCCGCCGCACAGTCAGCCGGCGTCAATGGGATCGGCGACGTGGCGCCGGGGGAAGGATCGGCGATGGCGAGGAATGTTCCGTGAGAGTCGGGGCCCGGGACGACCCCGTTCATGGCCCAGATTTCTTCGCCGCAGCGATCATTCGGGCCGGTCATCGACACGCCGGCGGAGTGAAACGTACGTTGCTGCGCCTCTGCCGTGCCGACGAGCAGCGTTACCAGTGCGCCCAAACCCAAGCTCAAGAGCTTCGCCGTCTGCCTGTTCCCTGTCAGCATCTTCATGGTTCCTTTCTGGAATTCGGCCGTGCTGCCCGCAACGGCCATAAGTTTCGTTAACCCATTCATTGGATTCGCCCCGTGTCTAACACGACGTAGGTTGCCGGTTCGCGGGGCACGGCGGCCAGCGTCGTCGACACGGTGTCGAAGGCGGTGAACAACGCCTGGGCACGGTCGTGCACCGCACAGTCTCCGGCTGGCGGCAGGCCGTCCTGCTTGATCTGCCCTTGATACGCGAATCCGCTCCGCGCTGGCGTCTCGGCTCGGGCGGAACGTTCCGCGTCGAGCGTCCCGATCGCCAGCCCGATAAGAATGACAATTCCGCGTTTCTTAAACGTCTGCTTCATGGTCTCATGTCTCCTGCCGGACCGGGTGATGCGCGCACCAGCGACGTACGCCGGCTTTGGCTCCCAACAGCTTGCCCAGCACGCTACAATCCACGGTTGGGGGTAGTGTTTTTCGGCCCTCAAGATATGTACGCCGGAGAGTCGATCGAAAAGGCTCATCGAATCTACAGGTATTTCGGGCATGGCTGAGAAATCTGACATCACGCGGCTGCTGGATCGCATGCGGGATGGCGATGCTGCGGCTTCAGAAGCGATTGTGCCGCTTCTCTATGAGGAACTGCGTGCTATCGCTGCGCGCTGCCTCAAGTCGGAGCGGCGTGGCCACACACTCCAGCCGACGGCGCTCGTCCACGAGGCGTACCTCAAGCTTGTGGACCAGAAGGACGCTGATTACCGATCGCGCGGGCACTTTATGGCCATCGCGGCCATGGTCATGCGCCGTATTCTCGTCAGTCATGCCGAAAAGCGAGCGGCTGCGAAGCGCGGCGGAGGAGCGGCCCGGGTTCCGCTGGAAAACGATCTGGGCGCGGGCGGCGAAAGAGACATCGATCTCGTGGCGCTGGATGAGGCCATGAACAAACTTGCTCAGCGCGACCCTCGCAAGGCCAAGGTCGTGGAGCAGCGGTTTTTTGCCGGCATCGAGATGAGCCTGATTGCCGAGAATCTCGGCGTATCTCTTTCGACAGCGAAGAGAGACTGGGAGTTCGCCCGAACCTGGCTGATGCGGGAGATACAAAACGTTGATTGAACTGACACCCGAGCAGCAGTATCGCGCGGAAGCGCTGTTCGAGCAAGTCCTCGATATCGACCCCGAATCGCGGCGATCCTATCTCGATTCGTCCGGTTCGGAGCCCGCGGTCCGCGCTGAGGTGGAATCGCTTCTCTCGTTTCATCCCGACGCGTGCCGGCGGCTGGACACGCCGGTTGTGCCGCCCGAGGCGCTGTTGCAGGCCGTGGATGAGCTCGTATTCCATGAGGCTACGGCCCGGCCCGAAGAACTCGACCCCAAATCGATCGGACCCTACCACATCGTTGGGAGAATCGGCGAGGGAGGTATGGGAACGGTCTACCTCGCGGAGCAGGAAAAGCCGCTGCGACGGCGCGTGGCCGTCAAGCTGATCAAACTGGGCATGGACACTCGCACGGTCCTCGCGCGGTTTGATGCTGAGCGTCAGGCGCTCGCCCTCATGAACCACCCC
>JAJDDR010000484.1 GCA_029260255.1 Phycisphaerae bacterium | reverse complement strand
CGCCGACGTCGGCGAACGTCGCACCGTTGAGGTCCGCCCCGACGATACGCTTAAGCCACAACGACCCGTCACCGTTGGCGTTGTCAAACCAGGCGACGCGCCCGTCTTCGCACGACACGATGTCCATCGCGCCGTCGCCGTCAATGTCCGCGATGTGTACCTCCCAACCGTGACCCGCGTCGTTCTCCAATGCGTGCTGTTCCCAAGTCTCGCCCCCACCGTCCGCGTTCTCAAACCACACGATGTCGGCGTCCTGCTCGAAGACGCCGCGGGTGAGTTCCGATGCGCCGGCGAGATCGATGTCGCCGTCACCGTCGAGGTCGCCCGCGGCCACATATCGCGCACCCCAGAAGAGCGTGCCCACAACGTGCTGCGTCCACTGCGACCCATCGCCCGCGAGATTCTCGAACCAGGCGAACCGCCCGTTGCGGCCCAGACCGTCGGGCGAATCCGGATCGATTCCGAAGTACGCCGACGCGATAACGTCAACGTCACCGTCACCATCAACGTCGGCGGTGCTCACGTACCAGGCGCCGTAGAAGTCCTCGTCCACCACGTGGCGAACCCAGGCACCGTCGTTGTCTCGACGCCACCAGTAGACCGCACCGAGGTTGTTGGCGATATCGGTGACAGCGTCCGGCGAGACCATGTCGTTAACGCCGTCACCGTCGATGTCGCCGACCGCAACCGACTTCGGATGCTCGGCGTTGCCCGCGATAGTGTGCATCTGCGGTGTCGCCAGCGGCATCGAGGCCAGGGCGACCTGCCCGGAAACCGAGCGCCACGCCACGTTGTCGGCACCCTGGAACCGGTCAGCCCATTGCGTCACCGGACCGGGCTGACCCGGACCGCCGGACCAATCGGTCTGCACTGACTGACCGTATGTCGATCCCGCGGACAGCGCCAGCCAGACGGTGATCGTCGGGCGAACGGAGCGGACGCACCGCTGCATCCGCGTTGAGAGTCGTGGCACCTGAAATGTCGCAACCGATTCATGATTCATGTCTGTCGCGCTCCGTTCTGAAGAACTTGGTAGCGGTCCGCGGTACTGGCGCGCGCCGCGCGTCGAGCAATACCAACGTCCGTTAGTCGCGCGTGCGACGAATCCCTTGCACGTTTTTTTGAGGAGAAAGGCGCCGACG
Organism: Phycisphaerae bacterium; assembly: GCA_029260255.1. Taxonomy (GTDB): domain Bacteria; phylum Planctomycetota; class Phycisphaerae; order UBA1845; family UBA1845; genus OFTM285. The sequence goes on along the minus strand of JAJDDR010000484.1, from coordinate 11,989 downwards.
GGACCAGTCGCCTCTTGCGGGCATGTCGCAGAGTTGGGTTAGCGCCCCCTTTTTTCCGTGTGAGCCCCTTCGATCACCGCCGAAGTCGAAATCGAGGCGTGGGAACGCTAGAAATCATCGAAGGCAACTTGGAATCCAGCATAATCGTGCAGATCAACGTCTCCGTCCGCGTCGAAGTCGAGTCTCTCACAGCCTCCAAAGAGAATACCGCCGCCGGGACCGCTCTCGCACGCGACGTACGCACCGAAGTCGAATACATCGACATCGCCGTCGCAGTCGAAATCGCCGGGACCGCAGCCCGGGATCGCGCCGGTGGCAACAATGGTGCCCACAAAGCTGAGCTGCGCCAGATCCGGATCGTCCGGAAGCACCGGAAGCGTCAACGCCACTTCGATCACCACGGTGACCTCGCCGTCGATGATCGAAATCGTTCCGACGAGCGCGTCGGCCGACTGCTCGCCGAGTGTGCTCAAGTCGATCACGTCCTGACAAGGAACGCCCGCCAACTCGAGCGCAAGGCATGCCAGGAGCGTCGCGTCGTAGGCGGCCACGCCCGATGCGACGGCCGGGACGTCAACAAACTCGAACACACCGGCTTCAATCGCGGCGGGACCGAACGCCACGCCCGGATTCGGGTAGGACAGTGTGAGGTCGGTGGCTGTCACGGTGATGCCGCCGAAGCCGAAGTCAATAAAGAAGCCGAGATCGTTGGTGAGTTGGAAATCGTAATCGAAGAGGTTCATCTGCGTCGGCAGTGCCGCGCTGTTGAGATCGATCGTGATGCCGCCGGCGATTCCGCTGCTGTCCGAGTCGCAGTTGCCCGCGCCGACACAAAGCTCGAAGTTTGCCGACGACAGCGCCTCATCGATGGCGAGTAGAAACGGTTCCGTCGCCAGCGACGGAAGGGCCGCAGCCGCGAAAGTTACGATTGAAATAGACGCTCGCACGTAAGTTACCCCCTAGGCCTCGCACCCCGGAGCCGAGCGGCTCCACGCCTGTCGCCCCATTGTAACAGATCGAGGTCGCCGAGAACACCTCGTACCCCGACCCACGCCGGCGGAGCGTCGGCGTCTGCAAAACATGCGGGCAAGCACGCCTCGGGCGACGGTGCGGCCGTCGTTGCGACGCCCACGCCAACTCGTATAATCGCGGCGCGGACTGTAACAACCCGTGTCCCTCTCGAAGGAGATGCAACAGTGAAGAAACTACGCCTGTTCACGCCCGGTCCCGCGATGGTCCCCGAAGATGTCATGCTCGCCATGGCCCACCCAATCGACCATCACCGAACCGCCGACTTCCGAGCGATGCTCAAGGACGTCACGGAGCATCTGCAATACCTTTTCGGCACCAGCGCCACGTGCCTGACCATCACCGGCAGCGGGACCGCGGCGGCCGAGTCCGCCATCGTCTCGTGCCTGCCGAAGGGACACAAAGCGCTCGTCTGCCGCGCAGGCAAGTTCGGCGAACGATGGGGCAAGATCTGTGACGCGTTCAACATCGCCAACACCAAATACGAGCTCGACTGGGGTCACGGCTTCAAGGGCGAAGGCGTCGCCAAGATGCTCGATGAGAACCCCGACATCGACACCGTCATCGTCACCCACAGCGAGACTTCGACGGCCGCCGTCAGCGACGTCCAGGCCATCGCCAAGCTCACCCGAAGCCGCGACATCCTGCTCGTCGTGGACGGCATCACCGCCGTCGGCGCCATTCCGGTCAAGATGGACGACTGGGGCATCGACGTGCTCATCACCGGCTCGCAGAAGGCGCTCATGCTCCCGCCCGGTCTCGGATTCGTCGCCGTCAGCGACCGCGCCTGGACACGCATCGACAGCGGCACCATGCCCGTCTTCTACGGAAACCTCAAGGCCTACCGCAAGTCGATGGACAACTTCGACACGCCCTACACGCCGGCCAACGTGATGATCCGCGGCGCCCAGGTCGCCCTACACCGCATCAAGGAGGAGGGGCTCGAATCCGTCTGGAAACGAACGGCCATGTGCGCCCGCGCCACGCGCGAGGCGGCCGTCGCCATCGGCATGAAGGTCTACGCCAAAGACCCGGTTGATTCGGTCACCGCCATGTGGGTACCCGACGGCATCGACGAACCGAAACTCCGCAAGACCATGCGTGGCGAGCACGGGATGCAGATCGCCGGCGGTCAGGACCACATCAAGGGCAAGGTCATCCGCATCGGCCACATGGGTTACCTCGACCGCTTCGACGCGATCGGCGTCATCAGTGCCTTGGAGCTGACACTCGCGGAACTGGGTCACAAGTTCGAGTCGGGCAGCGGAGTCGCCGCCGCCCAGCGCGTCTTCGCCGAGGCATGACGCGCTTCTCCGAGCCCCGACCGTCAGGGAGTAGGAACGCCCCGCCCCTCTTTGCGAGTGGCGGGGCGTTGTTCGTTTCAGAAGCGAGGCTGTCGCCTACCCTTTGCCCTTCTTCTCAAACCGCTCGAGTTGCTTCTTCAACTCGTCGATGGCCGGATTGTCGCCGGCGAGTTTGATCGCCTTCTTCTCCAGAGTGATTGCCTCGGCAACCACCCCGTTCTCGAACATCGCCAGAGCGAGCGTGTCGACGTGCATCCAGTTCTCGCCACCGCCGGTCTTGTCGCACTGCTTTGCCGCGAGCAACGCGAGCTCGTTGAACTTGCCCTTGAGACCGTCCTCGGTGAGCAGATTCCAGGCAAAGTTGTTCAGAAGAGGGGCGTCCTCGACCGCTTTTTCAACGAGGTATCGCCCGATGCGCTCGGCGCCGGCGATGTCCTTCTTGCACACCGCCAGAATGTCGAACTTGGTCATCAGATGCTGCGCCTTCTCGGGCTCAGCCTTGATGGCCAAGTCGACCGCCTCGATCGCCAACGCCGTGCAGCGATCGGCTCGGGCGGGCTTGGAGAGCGCCCGCGCGAAGCGGGCGAGCGCCGACGCATCGCCGCCCATCCGCTTCACTGATTGAGTCGCCCAATCGATCGCCGCCGACTCCTTGCCCATCGCGGCGAGGATCTGGAAGTTCGCGATCGCCGCGTCGGTGTTGTTCGGCTGAAGCTCGAGCGCCCGCTTGACCGCCTGCATGGCCATCGCGTTGAAGTCGTGCTCTTCGCCCACATGCAGCAGGTCTTGCGCGAACTCCGCCAGCGTCATCGCGTCGTTGTGGGCGAGTTCGATCACCTTCTTTGCGGCGACGCGGGCCTCCTTGGGCTTGTCCAACTCGTCGAGGTAGACGCGAAACTTGGATCGGTAGGCGCCGGTGTCGTCCGGCTTGATGGCGATCCGCTCGTCGGCCAGCTTGAGCACCGTCTTGAAATCACCCTCCGCCCACGCGTCGGACATCTTGGCCCGCAGATCGAAGATCTTCCGGGCTACGACGATGTCGTAGGTGCCCGCGATAATCTCATCAAGGGCGCGATCCAACCCGCTCATCGGGTGACCGATCCACGCGACGCGACCCTGCTTGTCGACAACAAACGCCGTGGGAATTCCGTTCTGGTCCGCGGCCTCCATGTACGCGTCGGACGTGTTCGGCTCCTTCTCGAAGGCGATGCCGTAGCCGAGCTTGTCGCCCTGCTTGCGCACGAACTCTTCGACCATCTCGAGGGTGTTGCCCTCGTCGAACTTCGTAACACCGACGATGGTGACCCCCTTGCGACCGTAGTCGTGCTGCAATTCGGTCAGATGTGGGATGCTCGCGATGCAAGGCCCGCACCACGTGGCCCAGAACTCGACCACAACGACGCCCTTGCCTTTGACCTTGTCCAGGTTGACCGCGTCGCCCTTGACCCACTTGTCGACCTTGAGTGCCGGAGCCTCGTCACCGATACCCAGGTCCGCCGCTTGTGTTTGCGCCGCAACGCCCAGCGCGGCCGCAAGCATCAGATTAACGATGGCCTTCTCTTTCATAACTATTCCTTTTCACAAAGCTCCGCAGCGGCACGACACGCGCACCGAGACCGACTTTGCTCAACGATCCGCGCACGGCATCACGATAGTATCGGAATCTCGGACCCGACAAACGCGGAATGAGCACCCTGCCCGATGGGGCACATCACCCCACGGCCCCAGCGTACCCGAACCGCCTCCCCGGTTCAATCGTCGCGGTACACAGCGTGGGTCCACTCTATTCCGGACATCATCCCCGCCATCGCACAGAACCGGTGCCCGTTCCAGCACGGTATTTCGACTTCTCTTGACCTGTGCGATTCTGCCCAGACGCCTGTTCCGCGACCGTGAGGAAGCGGTTGACGCGAAAACGGACCGACCCTTCTGGAACCGGCACGGCCCGCCGCTCGAGCGGCGACGTCACTCGCCGGAGTCATCGTCGACAACGACAAACTCGGTCTCCGCCACCACGGGTTGACGGAGTAGCTCGGCGGAGCGGGGCGTTTGGCTCGCTCCGTCTTCTGGAAGGGGCGACCCCGAATCGCGGGGTGATCTCGTCGGCGGGCGCGGATTGAGGGTTCGATGGATCAGACGTCGTGTATCGGCTGGAGTCAGAAGGGTGAGTCGGCGGTCGGGGCGTAGGCACCGGGGTCGGGCACGAGGCTGAGGTTGTTGAAGCGGGTGATGGCTTTGTTGAACTGGAGTTTGACGACGTCGGTAGGCCCGTTGCGCTGCTTGGCGATGATGACTTCTGCGAGCCCCTGTGCCTCGATGTCCTGCGGCTTGTAGTATTCCTCTCGATGGAGAAGCAGGATGACGTCGGCGTCCTGCTCGAGCGCTCCGGATTCGCGCAGATCGCTCATTCTGGGTTTGTGGCCTTCGCGGCCTTCGGATTGGCGGTTGAGCTGGGCCATGGCGATGATCGGCAGGTTGAGTTCGCGGCCGATGCCCTTGAGTCCGCGGCTGATGGTGGCAATCTCGGCCTGGCGCGATTCCATGCCGGGGACATGCATGAGTTGGAGGTAGTCGACGAACACGGCCTTGATGTCGTGCTGTCGCGCGAGCCGGCGAATCTTGGCGCGGAGTTCCATGATGGTCATGCCGGGCGTGTCGTCGACGAACATCGGCGCTGACGCGAGCTGCTCGCAGAGGTGACCGAGCCAGACGATCTGCTCCTCGGAAATCTGGCGTTTGCGGAACTTGTGGGAGTTGATTTCGCCGCGGCTGCAGAGGATGCGTTGCGCGACCTGCTGGTTACTCATTTCCATCGAAAAGAAGACCACGGGTTTGTTGTCGTCGACGGCCATGTGCGTGGCCATGGTCAGCCCCAGGGCGGTTTTCCCCATGGAGGGTCGTCCGGCAACGATGATGAAGTCGCCGGGTTGGAATCCGCTGGTCAGATCGTCGAGTTCGGTGAATCCCGAGGCCAACCCCGAGGTGTAGCCCGTGTCGCGCGCTTCCACCTGGGCGTAGAGGGCGCCGAGCAACCCCCGGAGCTGCTCGGCCTGCTGGCTCACGCGTCGCTCGGTGACGGCGAAGAATCGCTGCTCGGCTTTATCGAGGAGGATGGCGGTTTCCTCGCGGTCGGCGTAGGCGCTGCCGGCGATTTCGTCGACGCATCGGATGAGGTCGCGCAACATGCCCTTGTCGCGGACGATGCGTGCGTAGTGCTCGGCGTTTGCGGCGGAAGGTACGCTCTCGGCGAGGGTCACGAGGTAGTCCGACCCGCCGATCTGTTCGAGCAGGTCGCGACGTTTGAACTCCTCACTGACTGTGACCAGATCGATCTCGCGGTTGGCGGCGTCGTAGAGGTCGACCAGAACGCCGAAAATCTGCTCGTGATCGGGTCGGTAGAACCACCGACTTTCTTCGCGTCCTATGATGGGCAGGATGTTGCTGATGGCGTCGCGGTCGAGCATCATCGAGCCGAGGAGCGACATCTCCGCTTCAAGACTGTGCGGAGGGACCCGGTCGCCGCCGGACCGAGAACTGCTCCCCTCTGCCGGGTGGGTTGCCATGCTCGCTTGCTTCCTTGCCCGTGTATGGATAAGCGGCGCGCCGCCGCACATCCGAACGGAGTGCCGTGACGGCGACGATCAATACCGTTGCTCGGACCGACGCCGCGTCACTCGTCGATCGTGTAGTCGTCCTGTTCCTCGTCGTCGGCGCCCGGCGCGGCCTGCGATCGAACGACCCAGACCTTGACGTCGACGGTGATGTCATCGAGGAACTTGACCTGAGCGGTCACCTTATCGAGGCGCCGGATGTTCGCTTCGAGGCTGATCTTGGATGCGTCGACATCGTGTCCTTCATCGCGCAGCGCCGAGGCGATCTCGCGGGGTCCGACGGACCCGTAAAGAACACCCTCCTCGTTGGCGGCGGCGGAGATTGTCACCTCGACGTCGCGGAGCCGGTCGGCGGCTTTCATCATGCCATCGCGCGCGACGCGTCGGCGTTCCTCGGCGAGTTTCCGTTCCTCGGCGAGGGCGCGCATGTTGGCATCGGTTGCCGCCGTGGCGAGCCGCTGGGGAAGCAGGTAGTTGCGCGCGTAGCCCGCTGACACGTCGACGACGTCGCCAACGATGCCCAGATGAGAGATATCCTTGGTGAGCAACAGCTTCATGATGGTAGTCCTTTGCTTCGCAGCGCGCCGCGGTTGGACGTCGACGCGCCCTTTCGCCTGAGCGGCCCGAATTATACCAGGGAGCCCGCCGTTGGCAGCCCCTTGTTGTTCCCTTCGACGGCCCCCTCGGGTACCGAATTCTTTTCACACGCGCCTCGGAGTACGCTTCCCGCGTCCCCTCATGGCGATTGTCGGCGTTCAGTCACTGTGCAGAACGTACGCTTTGCGATCTCTCCGTCCGCCTCCGATCAGAACGGAACGTCTTCCGGCGACGACGGAGGGGCGGACGGCGCGGGAGGTCCCGCTCCGGGCGACGCCGCTCGGTCTTCCGACTGCGGCGGCGCGAAGCCCTGGGAGCCCGCACCACCGAGGAACTGGAAGTTGTCGACGGTGACGGTGTGCCGACTCCGCTTCTGCCCTTCGCCGCTCGTCCACGTCTCGTAGTTCAGACGCCCTTCAATGAGGAGCGGTTTCCCCTTGCGGCAGTATTGGTTGATGAGTTCGCCGGACTTGGCCCACGCGACACAGTCGATGAACAGGGTCTCCTCGCGCTGCGCGTTGTCGGTCTTTGAAAACCACTTGCGGTTGACGGCGAGACCGAACTTGCACACCGCCGCGTTGGACGGGGTGTACGAGAGTTCCGGATCCCGGGTGAGGTTTCCGGCGAGAATCACACGATTGAAGTTGGCCATCGTTCAACTCCTAGAAAAGCATCCCCCGGCGTCAGGCATCAGCCTCGGCCTCGGCATCGGCGCTGACCGGCGACACCGGAGCGTCCCGGCCGGCAGCGTCGGCAACGTCAGTGGGCGGAGCGTCCGCCTCTGTACCGGCGGGCGGCGCTGTCTCTTCCGATGCCTGGGCAACGGCGACAGGCTTCGCGACTTTCTCCTCGCTCGCGGTGCCACTCTCGGCAGGAATCGCCGCGGCCGCTTTCTGCGGGTACATTGCGTCCATCCGCTCGCGGGACATGTCGTCCACGCGGAGCACCAGGACGCGCAGAATCTTCTCGGAGAGAGTACAATCCCGCTCCAGCGCGACGATGCGTTCCGGCTCGGCGCGAAAGTACGTCAGGACGTAGCAACCGCGCTTGCACTTGTTGATATCGTAGGCGAGCTTTCGTTCGTCCCACTTGCGGCTGACGATGATCTCGGCATCCGCCCTCTTCATGACACGTTCAACCTCGCCTTCGACGTTCTTGAAATCGGTCGCAAACGTCGGGTCGAAGATGAACATTCCTTCATATTGTCTCAACGGTCGATACCTCCACGCGTGACGAACCCTCAGTTTTCCTCGGTTGCGCGGTCTTCCGCGTCATGCCCGTTTCGGCCCCGCTTATTGAAGCGGTTCATGGCCGTGACGGCGCCGTGCTCGATCCAACACTCAGCGGCGTCGGCGGACAGGGACACCGTCCCTTCCGCGTCGAGCCGCTCCTGCTCCGAAAACCGGGTCAGCACGAAGTGCGTCGGATTGCCGAGCGGGTCTCCTATTCCGACGCGCAGGCGTGCAAAATCGGAGAAACCGACGCGTTCGATCACGTGCTGCATTCCGTTGTGGCTGCCGGCCGAACCGTTCTCGCGCATACGGATCGATCCCAACGGCAGCGCCCAGTCGTCGTAGACCACCAATAGGTCCTCTTTCTCCAGCCGGTAGAATCTACCGGCCGCCAATACCGCATCACCGCTGCGGTTCATGAACGTCGTCGGCTTCAACAGCACGACCTTCTGGTCGCGGATCCGCCCGTCGCCGTGCCACGCGTGGAACTTCTCGCGTGTGAGGTCTATGTTCCAGCGTTCGGCCAGCACGTCGATTACTGCGAATCCCATGTTGTGCCGCGTTCCGGCGTATTTGGTGCCGGGATTGCCCAGGCCGACCACGATCTTCACGATTCAAACCACCGGAATCACTTGGATTCCTTCTTGTCCTCCGGTGTTTCGGCGACGCGCCCGATGCGCTCGGGTTCCGACGGACCGGGCTCCTCGTCGGTCGCCTCTTCGGCGTCCTTCTTGGTGGCAAGAACGTGGACCATGGCGATCTTCTCTTCGCCGTCGGTCACGGCCGTCACGCCGGACGGCAGTTCGATGTCCTTGACGAGCAATGAATCGCCGACATTCAGGTGCGCCACGCTGGGGTGCAACGTCGCGGGGATATCCGTGACGATGCATTCGATTTCGAACGAATCCTGCAGTTGATCCAGAATGCCGCCCTCGCTGATGCCGGCGGGCGTGCCGCGCAGCTCGACACCGACCTTGACGCGTACTCGCTCGTTCAAATCGACGCGGGCAAGATCGATGTGGATCGGGTCGCGATCAAGGTGATCGTACTGGATCTCCTTGATCAGGTATTGCTGCGTGCTGCCATCGAGATCGAGGGCAACGAGGCGGGTGCCGTGCCGGATTTCCATCTGCACGTCGTGGGCGCTGACCGAGAACGGCTCGGGCGTCTCGCCGTGGCCATAGATGATTCCGGGCAGTCGTCCCTGATTCCGGAGTTTGCGGGCGTACTTGCTTCCCAGATCCGCCCGTGATTCTGCCTTGAGTGTCGGTACTTCCATCGTCCAGGTATCTCCAAGCTTCCAACGCAGCCCTAGGGCTGGTGTTGATGGTCGTTATGCTCCTTGAACAGCGCACTGATCGATTCGTGATGGTGGATACGCCGTATCGCTTCGGCAATCAGGTCGGACACGGTCAGGACGGTGAGATTAGGCAACTTCGCCTTCGCGTCCTCGGACATCGGAATGGTGTCCGTCACGACGAGGTGAGCGAATTCGGCCTTTCGCAGCCGCTCGAACGCAGGACCTGCGAAGACGGCGTGTGTCGCGCCGAGGCAGACACCCACCGCGCCATGCTCGCGCACCAATCGCGCCGCCTCGGTGGCGGTGCCCGCCGTGGTCACCATGTCATCGAAGATGCAAACGGTCTTTCCCCTCACGTCGCCGATGATGTTCACGGCGGTCGCATGATCACCCGAGGTCCGGCGCTTGTCGATCACCGCGAGTTCGCCACCCAGATGGGAAGCAAACTTGTTGGCGGTCTTGATGTTGCCGATGTCCGGTGAGACGATCGCGATGTTCTCGAGGTTCAGCGATTCAAAGTGGCGGCAGAGCACGGGGGTCGCCGTCAGGTGGTCCACGGGGATGTCGAAGAACCCCTGAATCTGGTCGGCGTGCAGGTCCATGGCCAGCACGCGGTCGACGCCGGCTGTTGCGATCATGTTGGCGACGAGCTTGGCGGTGATCGGCGTTCTACCTTCGGACTTGCGGTCCTGGCGCGCGTAGCCGAAGTAGGGGATCACGGCCGTGATCCGATCGGCGCTCGCCCGGCGGAGCGAGTCAATGAAGATCAGGAGTTCCATCAGGTTGTCATTCACCGGCGGGCAGGTGGATTGGACGACGAAGCAGTCGCGACCGCGGACGTCGTCTTCGAGCTTGATCGTCGTTTCGCCGTCGGGGAATTGATCGATAACCGCCTCGCCCCTCTGGATCCCGAGGCGCTCGCAAACTCTGTCCACCAAATCCGGAACGGCAGACCCGGCGAAGACGCAGAGTCGATTCAGATCCGCTTCCCCACGAGTGTCACGGCACGCCATCATCGGTAGGATGCTCCGACTGGTGCGGTGGGTCCGATCGCGCTGCCGGCCGCCACGTTCTCATGTTCAGCCACTATGGCGAAAGGTCCGATGCCACAACGTGCGCCGATCCGCGCACCACGGGAGACGTACGAAAACGGGTAGATCACGGTGTCGGGTCCGATCTCACACTCGGATTCGATCCAGGTTGTGGAGCGATCAAGGATGGTGACGCCGCGCGCCAACCACCCGTCCTGAATGCGGCGTTGCATCACGCGGTTCACCTCGGCGAGGTCCGCGCGATCGTTAACGCCCATGGCGTCCTCCGGCTTGACCGCGGGCAATGCACCGGCCCCGAGTCCCTGATCGAGCAGGATCTTCACGGCGTCGGTGATGTAATACTCGCCCTTGGCGTTGTCGGGTGTGATGTGGTGCAAGGCATCGAACATGCGCCGGTTGTCGAAACAGTAGTAGCTGATATTGACTTCCCGAATCGCCTTCTGCGCGTCGGTGCAGTCGGCCTCTTCGGCGATACCGGCGAGTCGGCCGTCGGCGTTGCGCACGATTCGCCCGTATCCACGCGGCTCGTCAAAGACCGATGTGGCGAGCGTGACGCCGTGACCGGTGGAGGCGTTCTCATCGAGCATGGCAGTCAATGTCTCGGGGCGAACGAGGGGCATGTCGCCGGCCATCACGATCGTCCGGCCGTTGAAACCGGCCAAGGCGGGTTCGCACACCAGCGCGGCGTGGCCGGTGCCTTTCTGCTCGATCTGCTCGACCCAGGTGATCTCGTCACGATCGGCAAACGCTTCGGTGACCGCATCCTTGCCGTGCCCGACAACGACGACCATCCGTCGTACACCGGCTTGTGAGCACGCGCTCAGGACGTGACCGAGCATGGGTAGCCCGCACACCTCGTGCAGGACCTTCGCGGTCTCGGTCTTCATGCGGGTACTTCTTCCCGCGGCGAGGATGATTGCAGCCGTTTCAGACATTTCGATAGTCGCGCGACGCTCGCCTGCACCGGCCCGCGAGCCGGTGATACCCAATCACACTACCCGGCCAGGACTCGAACCTGGAATGCCAGGACCAAAACCTGGTGTGTTACCGATTACACCACCGGGTATCGAGCCCCGCTGCCCATTGCAGCAGGACGACGCTTCACAACGCACGCCCAGCGGCAAGCGCTTGAGCCGGCAAAAAACCAAACGGTGAGCCACGCGAAAGGACGCGGCACCAACCCGTCGACCGACGGCCTCGCGCCGCACATCTCGACAAGTCGCCCCGGACGAGAGGCCCGAGCCCGCCGCCGCGAAGAGGCAAGCCCGTCGCCCGGATGGGCTCGAAAACCGAACTCAGCCGGGCCGCCCCGTGCAAACCGGGGAGTCTTCGTTGCTGGCCGCAAAACCAGCGTCGCGCACGGTAGCGGCCGCCCGCGGTGAAGTCAACCCGCTGCGGCGACCGTCGTGCCGAAAGGGTGTGACCATTGACTGTGGCATGCCAAGGGTAGGGCGGGTTCCACCCGCCTTCTTGCACCATTGCGGCGGGTAAAACCCGCCCTACCCAATGCGGCCGAGGCACCCTGCCACAAGGAATGGTCACACCCGTGCCGAAAGTCGGCGGCGGCTCTTTCCTGGATCTGCGGAGCCTCGGTTTTGACGCCGTTCGGCCACGTTGGTACTCTTCCGACGCTGGTTCGGGGTGATTCGACCGGTCGTTTCGACGTGTCTGGCGCCCGCCCGACGGGAGTCCACGGGCCGCCAGCGTTCTTTTTGGGAGGAGTGGCCGAGCGGCTTAAGGCGACGGTCTTGAAAACCGTTGTACGGGCAACCGTACCGGGGGTTCGAATCCCTCCTCCTCCGTTGGATTCCCTCGTGATCGCGACTGGCTATCAGGAACTCGCCGATCGAACAGCCCTGCGGCT
>JAJDDR010000483.1 GCA_029260255.1 Phycisphaerae bacterium | reverse complement strand
TGGATGATGATCGGCCTGCCGCTCGTCGTCGTTATGCTGCCGATCACGTGGCTTCTGCTCACGCGCTGGTTCTTCCCCATCGAGATCGACGACATCCCCGGCGGACGCAAGATCATCCGTGACGCGCTGGAGTCACAGGGTCCGATGACCCGGGCCGAGGTGGTGGTGCTCATCGTCTTCGTGCTGACCGCGGGTGCGTGGATTACGCGGCCTCTGCTGATCGCGCTCGAGTTGGACGACGGGACACGACCGCTTGCCGGTCTTACCGACACCGGCATCGCGGTCGGCGCGGCACTGCTGCTGTTCGCCTGCCCGATCGACTTGCGCCGTGGTGAGTTCCTTCTCACCTGGCGTGAAGCGCGGAAGCTCCCGTGGGACATACTCATCCTCTTCGGTGGCGGGCTCAGTCTGGCGTCGGCCGTCAAGGCGACCGGTGTCGCCGCGTTTCTCGGACACTCGGTCAGCGGTCTCGGCGGGCTGCCCGCGCCGGTTGTCACGCTGCTGGTGGCCTCGTTGGTGATCTTCCTTACCGAACTCACCAGCAACACCGCGACGACCGCGACGTTTCTACCGATCCTCGCCGCGATCGCTGCGGGGCTCGGCGTCGATCCGTTGCTTCTGGTCGTCCCCGCTGCCATGGCCGCGAGTTGCGCGTTCATGCTGCCCGTTGCGACGCCTCCCAATGCCATCGTCTTCTCCTCCGGCGAGATCACCATCGCCCAAATGTGCCGGATTGGCCTGTGGCTGAATGTGCTGGGTGTCGCGGTGGTGACACTCGTCGCCTACGTGGTCGTCGTGCCGATTCTGGGGATTCAGTCCGTCCGGTGAGGACGCACGCGGCTGAGTCCGGGTGAGAAAGGTGTCGACACCCGCGCTGGCGCTCCCGGAAAGCGCGAGCATTAAAGTAGTACTGGCAAATGGGTTCGTTTGGTAATTGCGCGTTTTTTGCGCGCTGGGCGGGGCGTGGAGCCGCTCGCGTTTGGGGAGATGTGCCACGCGGCGGGGGATATGGTGTGATCCACTCAATCGTGGGAAGTGGGCAGAAGTCGTGTGATGCCATCCTGATTGTCTCCGGTGGGTGGCGGGCGTAGCACCTAACAACAACCTTACTTCACGGTTTGGGTTCTGTCAAGCGGCGGGGTCGGTCGCGCCGGTCAATTGATGGGATTCGGGTGGAGTGGTCACGTGGGCGTTTGGTACGATGCTTCCTGGAAGGGAGGTTGGAGAGATGCGACGGATGCGGGTCCTATCGGCGATGGTGATGATCGGTCCGCTCTGCGGCGTTGCTGGGGCGGAGGGGATCTGGCAGTGGACGCATGAGGCCAGTGGGAGCGGGACGGCCAACGTCTTCGACGGCGGACCACCGGTCACCGCCGACGGCGCGACCAGCGGACCCGGTGACGGTCGCGGCTTCAGGCGCTCGCTTGGTAGAATCGAATCTCCGGCGCCCGCGGTCGGACGCACGCGTTTGGCCGCGGGTGTTTTGTCTGGGTACGCTTTGTCACTCTCGATTTCGCGGGTCGGATACACACCCGGCAAGCGTTGCCCCATCCCGGCGGGAGACGCCTTCGCTACCATGATCCTCGTCTCGCAGTCTCACTTCAACGCCACGGCCGCCCGCCGGCGGCGGGGTGTGACCATTCTCTGCGGCATCGTCGGTCAGGGACATGCCGTAGGGTGGGTTCTACCCGCCGCAACCGAGGAAGAAGGCGGGTGGAACCCGCCCTACCCTTGCCATGCCACCATCAGTGGTCACACCGCCGGCGGCGTGGGAAAGTCCAAGAAAAGTCGACTCCAGCTTCGTTTTGCCGTAGAGTTCGGTGTCCAGGCAATCGTTCGACCATTATCGAGGCGAGTGGAGAACCACATACCATGCATGCCAGAATGACCATCTCGTGTACCGTAGCAATCGTGCTCTGCGTGGCGACCGACGCCTTGGCCGTCGTGGAGAGTGTCACGGCGGAGATCCGCAGCACCGTGCAGGCCTTCGTCAACGACGTGGCGGAATCCTCCGATGAAGCCATCGAGAACTTCGGGGAGTCCGGCCTGTTGCCGCCGATCGACGCCCGCGCCATCCTCGAGAGCCTGGACGAAGGCGACGCGATCAGCGCGAAGGCTATCGCGTTGTCCGAGTTTCGCGATCCAACCATCGCGGGCGCCGGGCGCAATCCTGAAGAAATCGCCATCGAAGCCAACTGCTTTTCGAGCGACGCGTCGACCCGCTACGAGTTGACCAGCAGCGTCGTGGAACGTCGCATGGTGAGCTTTTCGGCGGACGAGTTGGGCGACCCCACGACTCGCACGCAGACCGTGCGCAGCGCCGTATTCGCTTCGGGCGCGATCTTTGCATGGTCGACGAGCGCCCAGCGCGACCTCACCGGCTTGCTCGGCGAGGTAACGTTCGTCGTGCGCAAGATCGACGCCGATGAAACGGAGACGGTTCTGGTCAGCGAGCGCGTTGCGTTGCGCGGCGGTCCGAACGGCACCATCGCGTTCGAGGACGCGAACAACCTGTTGGTCTTCGCCGGCGACCTCGCGATTCTCCCCGACGATGCCGGAAGCGCCTCCGTTCCCGGCCTGCCCGACATCGAGTTCGCCGCGCTCGCCTCGGCTCAGGTGGCCGTGATCCTCCAGCAGGACCTGGAGTATGACTACACCGTCACGCCCGGTGAACAGCTCACGCTGGAGGCGGAGTTCACGACGAACGTAGCCAACCTGCCCGACGGAACCGGCGTGGTTGCGGTCTTCGGCCGCCCCTTCGACGAAGCGGCGGAGATCATCGAACTCGGCATTCCGGCGGACAGTGCAAAGCGCCTCGAAACGCGACTCAACCGCGCCATCGCGGAGTTCAAACCGGCGGGCGCGAGCCTGTCGGGCACGCCTCTCGGTTGGCTCTGCGGCATCCTCGGGATCGAGATGCTGCCGCTCCTCGCTTTGTCGTATGCACTTTTCCACACGCGCGGCAGCGGCCGCCGCCGCAGTTGAAGATGCCGGAACCGAAGAGGCGCCCGCGGGCCTTCGAAGAACTCGACTACGGTCCGACCCCCATCGGCGAACTGATCCTCCGCCGCCGGCAGGTTCTATCGCTTGACGACACTGAGGTCTTCGAGGTCGCGCTGGACGGCGAGTTCCTCATGTCCAGCTTGGTCAACGACGCGGAACTCGCGCTCGCGACGTACGCATTACCCCTTGTCCCGCACGACGCCTGCGACGTTCTGGTCGGTGGTCTCGGCCTGGGCTACACGGCCAAGGCCGCCCTGGACGCAAGCAACGTAGCATCCGTGACGGTTATCGAGTACGTCGACCGTGTCATGGACTGGCACCGCCGCGGGCTGCTCCCGGTCAGCGAGGAACTCACGACGAGCGCCCGCTGCACCCTGCTGCGTGGCGACTTCTTTGCCACGATGGCACACCCGGAATCCGGTCAATCCCCGCCCGGCAACCAGAGTGACACTGTCAATATCGGGTCAAGACGGTACCACGCCATCCTGGTCGACATCGACCATTCACCGCAGAGCCTGCTCCAGCCGGCGCACGCGGCGTTCTACACGCTCGAAGGCCTGACGAAGCTCACCGAGCGTCTCCACCGCGACGGCGTGTTCGCCCTCTGGTCGGCCGATCCGCCGGACGACGCCTTCGTCGGTCATCTGAAATCCGTGTTTGCGAGCGTCGACGTGCGCGCGTCGGAGTTTTACAACCCGCTGCTGGACATTGACGACGTGAACTACATCTTCATCGCGCAGCTTGCGTAGACTCGGTTCGTTGAATGCGATCGATTCGCCGCAACCCGTCATTCCTCGATCCGTCCGCGGCTCACCGCTCCAGCTCCGCGATGAACGGATCCCCCCGCCCGAAGTGGATCGGACCCCAATCGAGTGCCTCGTCGAAACGCCGCTGCTCCTCCGCCCAATCGTAACTGCGATAGGCTCCGATGGCGCGGGGCACGATTTCATCCACGACAGGTCGCAGAAAAACGCCCGAAAGAACCACGGCCACGGACCACGCCACGGTCCGCGCTCTGGGTGCCATTTTGGTGACACTCCTGCCGAACGCCGCGATCGGCACACCCGCCAGCAGCATGAACGGCACGCAGGAAACCACGTAGTAATGCGGCGAGCGCAGCGGCAGCCGCCACAGCATCACGACCTCCGCCGCGGTCCACAGCATCAAGAAGGTCACGACGCGCGCAGACCCGGTCTCCATCATCGACTCACCGCGAACGCCGCACTCAATCCGCCGCGCCAGCGCCCAAGCCGCCCAAACCATCGGCACCCACAAGGGCAATACGTCCCGCCACTCGTCAGGCCAGGCGCACCCGCGCGCAAGCATCGCACCCGCATCCGATGTCAGCAGCCGCACCGCAGTGAGCAGCGTCCCCTGCATCGCCAGCAGGGCGATGGCGGGCGCCCAGCCGATGCAACCGCCGAGGAACATCCGAAGCAGCCCCCGAATCCAACGCGCCGTTGAACGCCGACGAATCAACATCACAAGCGTCCAGTGAATGGTCAGCGCGACGACCAACGGCAGCGCCGTCTGCTTGAGGCACGTGCCCACGCCCATGAAAACGCCCGCCGCGAGCAACGCTCCTTCTCGTCCCGTCCGCAACGCCCGCACATACATCCAAGCCGTGGCCGCCGCGGGAAAGACCATGAAGTTCTCCGCGACGCCGAACCCCACAATGGCGACGCCGGTCACGGAGAAGTAGTTGATGGTCAGCGCCGACAGGACCGTCACGGCGAGCGCCGCTCGTCTGCCGAACGCCTCCGCAGCGGCGTAGTACACCGCCGCATAGCCTAGGAGTAGGAACACCGTCTCGACCGGAACGACGGCCGCGCGCACCGCCGGCGCGACGCGGTACACCAACCCGTACACCATGAAGAGCCCCGGCGGCTTGATGTCGCTCATGTCGCGATAGAGAACATCGCCATGCGCCATCCGGCAGCCGAAGCCGGCGAATATGTAACTGTCATCCGAACTCAGCGGCGAGCAGTACGCCCCGACCCGCCCCGCGATATGCACTCCGACGATCAGCGCGACGGCCGCCGCGATCACACATGCTCGACCCCGCGTCCCACAAACCTCTTTCCCATCCAGCCCGTTGATCCCGGCGCCGTTCATGATCCGTACCAGGCCACCAACACGATCTCTCCCGCCTTGCGAAACGGCACCCACAGCAAGGCAAATGGCATCGCCCGACACAGCGCGGAGAACAGCGACAGCGTCAAGTCCGAACGATCAAACGGCAGGCAGCACACCGCACGCCAACCGGCCGCCGCCAGCAGAAACGCCGGCAACACCAGCAAGAAGCCGTGTCCCACGATTGCGCGCGAAAGCAGCAACGCAACCGCCGCGTTGACGGCCAGCCAAACCGTCAGCGCACCGGCGCCCGTGTAGCGTCCCGGAGAGATGCCGTCTGGCTGCGAGACGTCACTTGCGGCATCGTCGGTGTCGCCGGCTTCCGGACTGAAGAACCGGTCCGCCGCCGCGATCAGCGCGAGAACCAACACGGGCGTAACCAGATCGAGCCACGACGCCACGAATCGCCACAGGTTCTGCGGCCCGATCCGCATGACGTCGTCCCCCACGGTCAGACTCTCGCCCGGCGTCCGCCCCGTCACCGACTGAATCACCACACAGACACCAACCCCGACGACCACCGCCGCGAGCGCTCCCGCAATCCGATGCCCACCGCGACCAACGAGGAGCAACACACTCAGCGCGGATGCACACAGCGGCGCAAGGCCGCACGCCGCGCCGATCAGCAGCGCGCCGATCCAACGACTCGGCGTCCAGAGGACCACCGTGGCTCCCGCGAGGGCGAGAAACCCGGCCGCCGCATCCCACGCGACGAGCCGTCCGTCGGCGATCAACCCCGAAATCGTTACCGAGAACAGAATCCCCGCCACGAGAGCGCCGTCGCGTCGTCGTGCCGCGCCACCCGCAAGCAAAACACCGGACAGCAGCAACGTCGCCGCCACAAACGACACGCCGATCACCACCGCCGCCGCGACCGACATGGCCAGCGACTGATCGTCCGTCGCGAGATTCGTTCCGCGCCGCGCGACCACGATGGCCGCGATCCACCCGCAGCTCGCGAGAAGCGCGACCACCCGCAACACCGGTCGGTCCTCGTGAAGTTCGTTCCGTCCGCCGGTCATGTGCACTCTCAATCGGCCTTCGGCGGCGGCGGCGGCGCGCCGAACGTGTTTATCTTCAACGACAGCACCTTCTCGAAGTGCGCCCTGTCCGCGGTCGCGTCGTAGAGACGGTATCGCGCGATCGCGGCGGGCACGATCATATCTGGAATCAGACGAACGAACGCCATCGAGAACACCGCCGCGGCCGCAACGCCACACACCATCACCCGCCGCGCGTGATTCCGCAGGGTCTCCATCAACAGTTTCCAGAATGCGCCCGACAGAATCACCACGGGCAGCGACGAAAGTACATAATAGTGAAACGCGCGAAGCGGCAGATAGACCAGCATCACGCACTCAGCGGCGCACCAGACCAACAAGAACGTCAGGTCTCCCGGCGCCACCGATGCGACGCGTCGCGACCGCACGCCACGCTCCGCCCACCAGATGATCGCCAACACGCACCACACCAGCGGTACCCAGAGGGGCAACACGTAGCTCCACTGCGTCGGCCACGCCGACTCACGAGCGAGCATACCCGCCGCGGCCGGACCCAGAAGCTCGAGCGCCCGTCGCCACGTTCCCTGGGCGACCACCATGATGACCATCGGCATCACCGCGATCACCATCCCCACGAGCATCGACCGCGCGCCGCGAAGCCAACACCCGAAGGAGCTTTGGCGCGCCACCCAGCGGGCGGTCCAGTGCAACGCGATCGCCCCGGCCAGCGGCAGCGCCGTCTGCTTGATCGCGAAGGCCATGCCAAGCCAAAGACCGCACCAGAGAAACGGCGCTCCCCGCGTTCCCGTCGTTCCACGAAGGTAGCTGCGTGCGGCCATCGCCAGCGGGAAGATCATGAACGCCTCAGCCAGTCCGAACGCGTCCGTTATGAAGTCCATCACGATGAAGAAGTTCACGATCAAGGCCGCCATCACGGCGACCACGACGCCGACCGATCGCCCGTAGAGGTCCCTACCCAGCAGAAAAACCGCCCAATACCCGAGAAGCCCGAAGAGTGTGTCGGCCGGGATCATCGTCACCCGCCCCGCGGGAAGGAACGCGTAAAAGAGCGCATAGAGGAAGTACAAACCCGGCGGCTTCACGTCGCTGACGTCGCGATAGAACACCTCGCCTTGCGCCAGACGATACCCGACGGTGCCGTAGGCGTAGCTGTCGGCGTGAATCGGCGAACAGAACGCGCCCACCCGCCCGGCGAAGTGGACACCCACGATCAGAACGACGGCCACCAAGAGAGGCAAGCGCGCACGGCTCGCCTCCTCGCCTGGCATGCAAGCCTGATCGTGATCGCTCATGGTTGTGGTATTACGACGTGCTGATCAATCGTGCAAGCGCCGCGCGGATCTCGGCAAACCTGTGACTGAGGAGGTGCCGCTGGCGCACGATGTCGCCGGCACGCCGGCAAGCCTCGGTCATCCCGACGTCACCGCGAAGATGGCGTTTGACCGACGCGCACATCTCCCGCGGCGTCACAAACGAAGGCAGAACCGCCACCGCGTCGGAGCGCCGCGCGTGATCGGCAGGCGGGAGGTCGTGCGGCGCGTGAAAGAACGAACAGCCCCCGGTGAGGGCGACCTCCAGGCACGCTCGTGCCGATTCATGATCGCACGATGGACTGATACATGCCCGGGCGGCGTTGTAGACCTCGTTGCGCGCGGCGGGCGTGCTCGGCGCGTCGCGTACAACCGGCGCGGGAACGCGGCTGTACTGCCACCCGCTTCCGAAGATCCGAACGTCGAAACCCGCATCAAGCAACGCCTGGACCAGCGCGCGTTTCACCATCGTCGGCATGATCATCCCGTCGGTCAGCCGGAGAAACTCGCGCCGAATGTGGTCGTCACCGAGGCGAACTCCGCTCGCGCGCTCGGCGGCTTTGAGCACTCGATCCGCGGGCGCGTTCAACCTGTCGGCCGCCTCCAGGCGGAGGTGCTTCCACACGCACACCTGGCTCGCCAGGGTGATCCCCAACGGCTCCGGCTCGAGGTTGGCGATATCACCGAAGAACGCAACGTCGAACCGATCGGCCTCCGGCGTGTCGACCGGTCGAAACACGGTGGCATCGAACCCCACGTCGAGCATCGCCACGCGATCCGCGCGTGCGCCGGCTTCGATCGCGGCGGCACGCAACGCCGCGGTTGACGCCATTACGGCGTGGCGGTTCCCAAACCCGTCCGTCATTCCGGCGATCAGTCGCGTGTCGGGCAGGAGCCAGCTCACCGCCGGGAAGTCCGCGGGCATGTGTTGCGCCAGCGGACCCCACCCGCAGTTCACCAGCACCGCCCCGTCCGCGGCGGTATTGTCGATCGCGCCAATTAGTGCCGAAGTGTGGCACTTATCCGGTGCGTCGGGCGTGTTGGCCACCGCCGTCAGGCCCGAATCGCGCGACGCATCGGCCAGAGACCGGACCGCCTCCATTGCCGTCGACCTCGGATCGATCGTGCTGATTCCAATACAGTTCAAGCCCGCCCGGTTCCGCGCGCGAGCGCCGAGCGCGGCACGTCGTTGTGCCACGTATGCGAGTTGCATCTGACCGACCCGCCGGGAAGCGTGCTCCAACGATGTGCGAAGCGCCGTGATCACCGAGTCATCGATGTCCGGCAATATCAGGAGTTTCTGCGGAAACTCGTATCCGGGCGCGTCATTGAAAAACCCGACCAGCGCCTCTGCGGCGTCCGCCGACGAGAGGATGACCAAGCGCCCCGCACGCAGGGCTCCCGAGAAATCGCGAACCGCAAGCACCAACCGAAGAGCGACCACATCCGGCTCGTGGACGAACACGGCCGCATGGCACGCCAGGTGATCGAGCAACGCGACAACCTCCATCCCGCTGCCCATCGCGGGAAGCAGAACATTGCCGCTCTCGGCGCCGTACCCCTCCACCAACGCCGCGGCGCGGACCGCGGGCGTCGACGTCCGCCCGAGCCATCGCGGGGAACCGTCCTGATCGACCAATCGAAAAGTCGCCGTGCCGTCCCGCGCGACCGCCGGGGTGGCGGTTGCGGGAATCGCTACGCCCGCCAGCCGATCCGCTAGATCGGGCCGGCGCGATCGCAACGCGGAGATGTTGTCGGTGAACGCCGTTCGCTCCGTCGCTTCCTGAACACCGCCGGCCATGGACGCCCCATCAGAGATGGCATTGTTTCAAGCCCCGACCGTAAGAGAGGGGACACGCGGAGGCACACTCGGGACCGCTCCCTCACGGTCGCGGCTCGGTTCAGAATAACGGTGTCATTTTCGAGACACCACCACGCTAGCGACCGAGCGCCGTCACCAGCAGCACGCCGGTCCAGCCGCACCACAGCGCGGCCGACACCCAGAGCGGCCATGACGGCAGCGGCGGTGAGTTTCCCGCCGGAATGCTCGGATCGTTCCATTTGGACTCCGGGGCGTTCTGCTCCCCGTCGCCATCTCGCTCTCTAGGCATCATCGACTCCCATACACCGGCCTCTTCAGCCGAAACGCAGGCTTCCCGCGCACCCTACCGAACCAACAGCGTCACCGGTATCAACACTTCCCGCTGCCCGGTGAGCCCCGTCGTGACGCGAACCACCGCTTGGTGTATCCCCACGGGCGCATCGCCGCCGGCACTGATCCGCAGGTGCTTGAAGGTCTTGCTCTTTCGTCCCGGCGATTCGGCCGGCTCGACGGTGATATACGGTGATTCCGTCACTATCGTGCCGAGTTCCATTGCGTCGTTGGAAGACGACGCGATCTTGACCAGTCTCGAGGTATGCTTACCGAGTCCCGATTGCAGCACAACGAACGGCGGCTCGACCTGCACTCTCGGACGCACCGCGGCGTACACCGGTATCCGAACCAGCGGCTGTTCCACAACGCTCGTTCGAATGTCGAGGAACTGACCGAACGGACCGGGCGACGCCGATTCCGCGATACGAAGTTTGATTCGATAGCTGTACGGCGATTGACGCTCGGCGGTCGCCTCGATGTTAGGCCCTCCGTCGACCAAGAGAACATCGAACGGGTGGTCGAGATCCGACGACACCGATACCGGCGGCAGCGACGTGCCGGGCAGCGCCGGCTGCAACCGCTTGATGGTCGCCGGACTGAAGGCCAGAACGCCGACGACTTCGCCGCTCAGCGCCAGGCTCGAATCCGCCCGCTCGTCGCCGACCTTTGCGGAGATGAGCAGGCTGGTCGACACCGGACCGACCGACGCATCGGGATCGATAGCCAGTTTCACGCGGACGCCCTCGCGATCGTCTCTGGTGGTGGCCTCCGTTTCGTACGTCAGCGCCGCGTGGCGTATATCGAGCGAGACCAGCGACAACGTGGAGCCCGGCTCGGTCGGAAGCAGGTCTATTACCTCTTCGACGGCATCCCCGGGCTTGTGCTTGCCGAACGCCATGCGCAGGCTGGGGCGGTCCTTGACCAGCACCTCAAACAGCGCGACGACCTCCGCGGTCAGAAAGAGCTTCAACTCCGGTTCCGCCGGATCATTGGACAGCACCGTGACGGTCTTGCGCTGCCGGCCGCGGCGACCCTTGGTGTCGAACACTGCCTCGATCTCCAGCGACTCGCCCGGCTGCACGCGGGCGTCCTCCGGCGACAGCTTCTTCGGAACGGTGCATCCGCACGTCGCGAACACCCGCTCGATGTGCAGGACCGCGTCGCCGTGATTCTCGAGCAGGAACTTCGCGGTTCCCTTGTTCCCTTCTTTCAACCGACCCAGATCGACCGTGCGCTCCTTCACCGTGATCCGCGCTTCGGCCGAATGCGCCGCACCGACGAGACCCCGTGGGGCAAGACCCATCGCCACACACGCCGCGGCCAGCGCCGTCCATCGGTTCGGTCGCGCGACCATACGTTCAAGCACTGCGATTCATCTCCCACCGTTTTGCAGCTCGTGCGACTCCGTCCGGGTGGACGGCTCATGGGCGGTCCAACCGGACCGAACAACGGGGCATTCTAGCGGCGTCCCCAACGACCGCAAAGTAACCCCTCAGTCACGAGCGGGCGAGCCTGCCTCCCGTGCGGGGCGGCAGGCCCACGCCGGCGCGGTCATGGTTCGGCTTGCTCAATCGTCCCCACTTGTCTCGGAATCACCGGGCGGCGGGATTGCTTTGGCGAGTCGCTCGATCAACGCGCGCAGCGATTCGCGCACGTCCTCCGGCAGATCGCGCTCGTAGAGTGGAATCTCGCCGCGACCCGGAATGACCAGGACGGCTGCGACGCGCTCTGTGACAGTCGCTTGCCGCGGGTTGAAGAAACGCACCGCATCAGTCTCGATCTTGAACGCCAGCCCCGTGGTCCCGCTGATCACCTCGAGCGCTTGCTCCAGCGGGACGTTGGCCAACCGAACGGTGAAATCGCGCTGCGTCTCCCGCGGCAGCGATCCGATCGCATCGGGGTCGAAACGAAGCGTTACGCCGGTCTGTGCGGCAAGATCGAGCAACACCTCGGACAACGCCCGGTGATTGGCCGTCAGTGTCACCGCGAGGCGCAAGACGCGCTTCATGTGTTCAGTCGCCGGCAGCACCACGATCTTCTCGCTCGACGGGTACCACGCCCATGCGAGCCCGCCGCACGCTGCGTCGAGCGACTCGGCAATCGTCTCCCCCCCCACCTTCGGCATCGCCTCGATCAGCATCGTGAATGCCCGTTGCGAATCGGGCGACGAGCCCACTTTGAACTCCAGAGCCCGCCGGAGCTTGTCCAATTGCTCCGCGTCCGACGGTTGAAGCTCCTCGCCCAGCCAACGAACCGCCTCCAACTCGTCCCACGTCGCCCGACGCCCGATACGCCGAAGCGCATGGCCCGCTTCAACGCGCAGACCGTCACCCGCAATGCGATACCGCAGACCGAGCGGCTCGAGCAACTGATCCATCCCTTCCCTGAGCGGAACGTTCCTCATTCGCGCCGTCATGCGCGTACCCGCACCCTCGGGAAGCAGCGCCAACGTTCCGGGTGCGATCGAGATTGCAATCCCCGTCTGTTCGGCCACGAGCAGGAACGCCTCGGCGAGAGGCTTGTCGACGACCTCGAAATCACTGGTTTGGTCGAGCGCCGCACCGATCAGGGCTTCCATATTCACCTGAGCGTCCGCGGCCGAGGGATACGCGGCACCGCCGGCCGCCAGGATCGCGACCGCCGACAATGTCCATCGCGGTTGCCTTCGGCGTATCCAATCAATAACGCATCGTGAGCGTGCCATAAGAGTCTCAATTCGCAGAAATACCACCGCCGACGGACGACCAATCAAAACGCCCGCCCACCGTGGCGCAGGCGATGACCGCGGGTCCGTCAGCCGACCGCACCAGCCCTTTCGCCCGATCGTCGCGCGACCCGCGCGCATACGAAACGTACGTCTGGCGCACTTCCACGGACTCCGGCGCCGCGGAACGCAGAACTTCGACAACCGCCACCCTCGGCGCAATCACGACACCGGGCGACACATCCCGCACCACGAACTGAGACGCCGTAAGCGCAATCATGATCGCAGCGGCCGCGGCCATCGGCACATACAACTTGAAAACAAGACCGCGCCGGTCGGGCGAACTCAGCGACGCGCGCCGCCGCCTGGATTCCGCCTCAAAGCGCGACCAATCGACAGTCGGTATCTCATCGCCCCATTCAGTCGCCCAGCGCTCGACCCGCTGATGTTCCGCGAGGAGACGGGCCAACTCAGTGTCGCGCTCAACACGCGCGAGGAGCCGGCGTGCTTCGTCCTCGGTGAGCGCGCCATCGAGGTACATACTGACCATATAGTCGTCGGACTGTGTTGACTCGTCTCGTTCGCTCATCGACGTCAATCCCGATCCCGTTTCAGACACCCTTCAAGTGACTGCCTCAACGCCTTGCGCGCCTGAAACACATTCCACTTCACCAGTTCGACGGTGCAGTCGAGCATTCCGGCGATCTCCTTTTGTGGAACACGTTCGATGCACGACAGCACGAACGCCATTCGCTGCTTCTCCGGCAGACGCTCCATTGCGGCCGCGATCTCCAAACGCAATTCCGGGTCGCGCTTCTCCGCGTCGGCCACCCCCGGACCACCCAGGAGTTCGCCGTCCGGGGTCCGCAATCGGCTCGCGCCCTCGACCGCGTCGTCCAATTCGACCGCCGACGCCGTCTTTCGCGCCCGGCGGTAGTTGAGCGACAGATTGGTGACGATGCGCATCAACCACGGACCGAACCGGCGCGGGTCCTCGAGTTGATCGAGGTTCCGAAACGCTTTCAGCAGCGCGTCCTGCGCAACATCCCACGCATCGTCCCGGTTGCTGAGCAGCCGATACGCGACGGCGAAAACACGACGCTGATAACGTGTTGCGAGGGCGTCGAATTCCTCCGCCCGCCCGCCGCGGACCTCTTCCACCAACCGAGCATCATCCGCCGCCTCTTCGCTCGCCCGCTTCAGCCGGTCTGGTTCATCCTTGATGGTAGACACACGCAAATGGTACCGGTTAGCCGCGACGCGACGCCACACCGCCGCCGCATCGATTTACATAAGCCGCCTTCTGCCAAATATTTGCGTCGGTTCCGAGGGCGCTTCATTGTTTCCCGCGCCAGCCGCACCCCCCTATCGGACGGCTGCAGGCGGGCAGGCTCCACAGGGGGCATCCCATTCCGGGTGGCATCATGCGACAGCTTGCGTGGGCATGCGGCGACAGCTTGCGAGCCACGGCCACGCGAGCGTGGCCACCCGGAATGCTCGTCTCTTTGGGAGGCACTCCAACATCTCGGGTGTGACCATTCTCTGTGGCATCGTCGGTCAGGGACATGCCGTTGGGCGGGTTCTGCCCGCCGCAACCGAGGAAGAAGGCGGGTGAAACCCGCCCTACCCTTGCCATGCCACCATCAGTGGTCACACCCCAACATCTCCCCGCGGTCCTGTGATTCTTGACTTGGCGGCGGCGGCGGCGGACAATCGCCCGGATTGGCAACCGACCGCGGCAGGGGTCTCACAGCCCAACGCGGCGTTGCGTCGAAAGCAGAAATCTCGCGAAAACGCGGGACGCCGCTCGCGATCAGGGCGAGCAACGAACCGCACCGATCCGACCGGTGCGTCTGTCGAACCAACGGAGCATCGTAGCATGGCACAAGCCAAAACACCCGGTCGTGGCGGCTTTACCGCGGTACACGTCTGGATGATCGGTTTCGTCTTCCTGTGGCTGGCGTCGACCGTCCTTTTGGTCTGGTTGTACACCGATCAGGAGGGCATCAACAACGACATCAACAGCCTGCGGGCCACGAACACCAGCATCAACCGGGAGAAGAGCGACCTCTCCGACCGATTGACGGAAGTGGCCGTCCTGGCCGTCGGCGAAGAAACCGACGACGTCACGGTGGTTCGCGAGAAGGCCGCCGCATTCCTCGGTCGTGTCGTCTCCGAAGGGCTGGTCGAGGACACCACCGCCTTCGAGACGACCCAACTGCTTCCGGCGATGGACGCTCTTTATGCCGATCTCAAGAGTGAACGAGAGCGCCGGCTCATCGCCGAGGGACGTGCCCAACAGGCCGATGAACAGCTGCGCGAACAGATCGAAGTCCACGAACGGCTCAAGGCGGACTTCGATTCGGCCACCAGCGAACTCAAGGGACGTGTTGACAGTATTGAGTCCAGCCGCGCCACCTACGCCGCCGAGCGCGACAGCGAGGTCGACGGATTTGAAGCCAAAATCGACGAGATCAACCAACGGTTCTCCCGTGAGTCGCAGGGTCATCGCAATGAACTCGCGGCCGAAGTCCAGCGGCGGGAGGAGTTGGAGGCGCGCAACGCCGATTTCCGGGCCAAGGTGGGTGAGTTGCAAATCACGCCGGGCGAGCTTCTCAGCGTCCGAACGGCCGACGGCAAGGTTGTCAAATCGGTCCCGGAGGAGCGCGTCGCCTACATCAGCCTCGGTCGCGAGCATCAGCTTACGTCGGGGATGCGGTTTGCGGTGTACCCGTCGACGGGCATCCCGCCCGACGGAAGAGCCAAGGGCCGGATCGAAGTGTTGCGGATTTACGACCGCACCGCTGAGTGCGAGGTGGTCGCGCTCGGTCCCTCCGAGGTGATCCTCGAGGGGGACGTGATCGCGAACCCGGTGTACGACCCGAACAGGCCGTTGCGGTTCGTGATCGTCGGCCAGTTCGACCTGAACGCGGATGGTCGCGACGATCAGCACGGCGCCGACCACATCAAGGGCATCGTCAACGATTGGGGTGGTGAGGTTCTCGAGTCCCTTTCCAGTCGTGCGGATTTCGTCGTTGCGGGCTTCGCGCCGCTGGTTCCGGCGGCTGTTTCGGCGGACACCGGGCGGCGCGATCCCGGCGCCGCCGAGCGGCACAGGCTCCTCCAGGAGCACTTCGACCACTACCGTGAGACGGTGGCTACCGCGGCGGAGCTGTCGATCCCGATTCTCACGCAGGACGTATTCCTGCGTTTCCTGGGCTACTGATGCCGGCTCCCCCGCGCCGTCGTGCAATCGCTCGCGCGGCGCGGCAATGACCGATCGCGGTGCAAGGTGGGGTGGCCACCTGGCGAAAGGGGTCTTTTCGCCATAAAAACGCGATTCTTATTTGACCGGACGCTATCCGCGAGGTATATCCAGTTATACAGTGGCGTAGTTGCGGGTGGTATCGAGTCCTGCTTGAATCCCACGTTCGGATTGGCCTGGAGTACCAGGGGCCGATCCCCTGCCCGCAGCGAATGACGTGGCATCCTTAGAGTCAACGAGAGGCGGATAGCCAGTTCCTTGCACGACGTCGTCGCGATCAAAGAACAGATCCGCACTCGCGTGGATTTGGTGGAGCTCGTCTCGGAGCACACGGCGCTCAAGCGCCAGGGGCGCAATTTCATCGGATTGTGCCCGTTTCACCAGGAGAAAACCCCTTCGTTCTCGGTGAATCCGGAGCGGCAGTTCTTCAAGTGCTTTGGCTGTAACGTCGGAGGCGACGTCTTCACGTTCGTCCAGCTTCGCGAGTCGGTCGAGTTCCCGGAGGCCTTGCGTATCCTGGCCGATCGAGCGGGTATCGAGCTCTCCGCGAAATCGGATGGGGCAAGGACCGCCGGATCGAGCCGCGCCGACATGGCCCGGGCCAATGCGTGGGCGTGCGATCGCTTCTGCAGCAACCTGCAGAACGAGAACCTCGGGCGCAGCGCACGTGCCTACCTCGATTCGCGGGGCATCGAACCGGACACCATCGCGGCGTTCCGCATCGGGCTCGCCACGGGGGACGGAAACCCGCTCCTGCGGGCGGCTACCGCCGCGGGGTTCAAAGCCGAGTTGCTCCTCGACGCGGGGCTGTGCCGCGCGAACGAGCGAGGGTCACACTACGACACTTTCCGCGAACGCCTGATGTTCCCGATTCGCGATACGATGGGCCGATGCACCGGCTTTGGCGGGCGGACGCTCATCGACGACAAAGCCAAGTACATGAACACGTCCCAGACGGGGCTGTTTGACAAGAGTAAGTCTTTATTTGGCATAGACTTAGCTCGCGAAGCGATCGAACGGGAGGGCAGCGCGATCCTCGTCGAAGGGTACACCGACTGCGTCGCGGCGCATCAGCACGGCTTCTCCAACGCGGTCGCGGCACTCGGTACGGCGGCCACCGAAACGCACATGGCCCAGCTTCGCCGGTACTGCCAGCAGGTCATATTGCTCTTCGATTCGGACGCCGCCGGCGAGGCGGCAGCGGACCGCGCGGTGGCAGTCGCCCTGAAGCAGAACCTGGCTGTGAAACTAGCGAACGTCCCAGAAGGAAAGGACCCCTGCGAGTACCTGCAACATACTGGACCACAAGGCTTTAGGAACTTGTTGAATTCCGCCGTGGACGCGCTAGTATTCAAGTGGAATCGCACTCGAAGTCGCTATCGGCAGGCCGACTCGGCGGCATCGCGACGTGACGCGGTTTCGGAATTCGTCACGCTGGTGGGTGATCTCTCCGGGTTCGGCGTTTTGGACGCCATCCAGAAGGGGATCATCATCGAGCAGGTGTCGAGCCTCCTTTCGGTTCCGCCGGAGCAGGTTCGGAGTCTGTTCACCAGTCGGACGCGAGCTGGGAGGAGTGCTGGACCCCCGGGCAGCGGATCCGAAACGGACGGTCGCCCGCGCGGCGTGGAGCAAACGGCATTGGTGACGATGCTGGAGGTCCTGGTCAACGAACCGGGGCTGTACGACACCGTGGCCGATCAGTTTGATCCGCAGCGGTTTGCGAAGCCGGGCCAACAACGAATCGCGGCCCACGTACGGGATCTGGTTGAGACATACGGTGAGTTCCAGTTCGGGGAGTTGCAGGCGTGCGTCGAGGATGCGGCGGACGCGGAGTTGCTGACGGATCTCGCGATTCGGGGCGCCGGCGTCGGGAATTACGCCGCCACGTTGGATGGTGCGGCGCAGCGTCTCTCGGCGGTCGACGCGGCTCGCGAAACGGAACGACTGACGGAGGAGTTGAGGCGAGGAGAGGCGAACGGTTGCGCGTTGGATCCGTCCGGCGTGCGTGACCGTCTCACGGAGATCGGGCAAAGATTGGCCGGTCAATCTCACTTCGCACATCGGCGTGCCATGAATGATTGCGGCGTGCCGCGCGTTGTCGCGTCGCAGGACCCGGAAGGTGCGGGAAGGCAGGAATAACCGAACTCATGGAAACGAACACAAATACGATCGTGGAAACTGACCTGGTCGAAGTAGCGCTGAGCAAGCTCATCGAGCGTGGGCGCGAGCACGGCTATCTCACCTGGGAAGTCTTGAACGACTCGATTCCCGACGAGGCGGTCGATCCGGACAAGCTCGAGACCTTGATGATTCGACTGGATGCGGCCGGCGTGGAGATGCTCGACGAGATCGACGCGGCAAGGCTGGAAATGGCACGCAAGAAAAAGCAGCGTGGTCGCGACAAGGTCCGATCCGGAGAAACCAACGGCGAGCCCGATGCGGCGTCCGCCAAGCGATCGGCCGATGTCGTCACGCCCGACGTGCGCCGAATCGACGACCCGGTGAGGATGTACCTGTCGCAGATGGGCGAGATTCCGCTCCTCACGCGCGAGGAGGAGATTCGCCTGGCGAAGAAGGTCGAGCTCACGCGGATGGCGTTCCGCAAGTTGGTGCTCGAGAATGACTACTGTGCCGACCAGGCGACCAAGATCCTTCAGGAGGTAAAGGCCGGCCGCCTGCCGTTCGATCGGACCATGAAGATTTCCACATGGGAGCACATGGCCAAGGGCACGATCATGTCTCGCCTTCCCTCGAACCTCGACACGGTGAACGCCCTTCTCAAACAGAATGACGAAACCTGGGAGAGTCTCCAGGAGCGGCGATTGGCCAAGAAGGCCGTCCGTGAGCGCACGATCGTCATGAACACGCGGCGGCGCAAGATCTCGCGTCTGCTCGAGGAATTGTCTCTCAGGACCAGCCGGATTCAGCCGTTGTTCAAGCGGCTGGTCAACTGGAACCGGAAGATGAAAGACCTCGAGCGCCGTCTGGCCGCCGAGGAGAAACGCCGGACGGTTTCCGAGGACGACCTGTTCGCCATGTCCGAGGAGCTCGACGGCATCCGATCGCTGGTCCGATCCAACAGCGAGTCGCTGACCGAGCGGATCAACGCGATTCGCCGGGTATTCAGTGAGTACGAGGACGCCAAGCGAAAACTCTCCGGCGGCAACCTTCGCCTGGTGGTGAGCATCGCCAAGAAGTACCGCAACCGCGGTCTCAGCTTCCTGGACATCATCCAGGAGGGGAATACGGGTCTGATGCGCGCGGTCGACAAGTACGAGTACAAACGCGGATACAAGTTCAGCACGTACGCGACGTGGTGGATCCGCCAGGCGATCACCCGTGCCATCGCCGACCATGCGCGTACGATCCGCATCCCCGTCCACATGATCGAAACGATGAGCCGCCTGCGGAACATCAGCAAGCAGCTCCTTCAGGATCTTGGCCGCGAGCCGACGATCGAAGAGATCGCCAAGCGTGCGGACATGCCGGTGAGCGAAGCGCGACGTGTTCTGAAGATCAGCCGGCATCCCATCTCGCTCGACCGGCCGGTCGGCGAGAGCGAGGATTCCTACTTCGGCGATTTCATCGAGGACGCGCGGGCCGATTCGCCGGTCTCGTCCGCCGGGTCCGAGATGCTCAAGGACCGCATCGAGGAGGTGCTCAAGACGCTGACCTACCGCGAGCGCGAGATTATCAAGCTCCGCTTCGGCATCGGCGACGGCTACACCTACACGCTCGAAGAGGTCGGCAAGATCTTCAAGGTGACCCGCGAGCGCGTCCGACAGGTGGAAGCCAAGGCCATCCGCAAACTCCAGCACCCCGTCCGTGCCCGCAAGCTCGAGGGGTTCCTCGGCGGGCAGATTGAACAGCCGGTGGTCTGATCGCGTGCGGTTCGCGCTGAGGCATATTGTGATTCTCTCGTGCGGAGTGACGCTTTGCGTCACTCCGTTTCTTTTTGCAGGTGGGACACAATCGCGAGCCCCTTTGGAATGGGGCTTCTACCAGATCTATTGGGGGGCGAAGCCGTTTCAGGAGAACCTCAAGCGCGAGGTGGGGCGACTGGCGTCTGTGCCCGACTACGTGATGTTCTATCGCGACCTGGGGCGACCCTTTCCCCAGGGGGCGGCCGACGTCATTCACAAGATGGGCGCGACGCCGATCATCTCGCTGGAACTGTGGCGGTGGCATGACAACCAGACCAAGCAATTGCCGCGTATTCTGGCGGGCGAATGGGACGACTTCTTCCGCAAATGGGCGGAGGATGCCAAGCGCGACGGCCGGCGCGTGCTGCTGCGCTTCGGATTCGAGTTCAACGGCGACTGGTTCAGTTGGGGCGGCGATCCGGAGGCGTTCAAGGCGGCGTGGCGGCGGGCGCGTGACATCTTCGACGACGTCGGCGCCAAGAACGTCGAGTGGGTCTGGTCGGCCAACGTCACCAGCCATCCGACCGGTCCCGAGAACGACATGCATCGCTACTACCCGGGCGACGCGGGCGTCGATTGGGTCGCGGTCGACGGGTACAACTGGGGCGACGCGTATCGCGAATGGCACAAGTGGTCGTCGTTCGACGCGTTGTTTGATGGGGTGCTGAACGCCTTCGCCACGCGCTATCCGAGCAAGCCGGTCATGGTATCCGAGTTCGGCAGCCCCGAGGGAACGCCGGGGCGGAAAGCCGCGTGGGTCCGCGACGCGCACGCGGCGGCGCTGCGCCGGACTCAGCTGCGCGCCGTCGTTTGGTTCAACCTCGATAAGCGCCGAGAGGGTGAGTTGAACTTTCGCCTGGACACATCTCCCGACGCGCTACGCGCATTCAACGAGACGTTCGCCGCCAAACGTAGGGCGGGGGGCGAATAGCGGTCCGTGGCGAAATCGGGCGATGGCGAAGACGAGCTGGTCCGTTGTATGGGTTCCACCGGTTGAAAACCGGTGCCACACCGTTGCCGCGCGAATTCAGGGCTGCGGGTTGTTCATGCACTCACCGGCCCATGGTTGGGTCACGATCGGTCCCACGCCGTTCACCAACTGGCGGAACACGAGGAGGTCGAACGGATCGACCGACCCGTTGCGGTTGACGTCGATGAAGAAGTGGACCTCGCAATGCGGTATGATCACGCCGTTGATGATCTGGCGGAACCTCAGCAGGTCGAACGGTGTGACGCAACTGCTCTGATCGATGTCGCCGGGAAGGAAGCCGTAGTCGACGCGGTCGGGCTCGTTCACGCCGGGGCCGAGGTCGCCGTTGGATGGGGTCGGCACTCCGTCAGCGTTGCAGATGTCGATGGCGATGATCGTCGTCCATTCCTGCAGCGTGATTGGGCGGTCCCAAGTCACCTCGACGTACGCTCTATCACCGTCGATGGAGGATACGCCGGTGATGGTCGGCGCGACCGCGCCGCCGGTCTCGGTGATGGCGAAGGCCGAAACGTCGACGTCCGAGCCGTCGCACTTGAAGATCGGCTGATCGAAGCGGAGGCGGGTCCGTTGCAGTCCCATGTCAAGGTCCACACCATTGCTCGTCTCTGTCCGCGGATCGATGTAGCCGCAGCACGGCTGTGTCTCGCCTTCGTCCCCGCCGCCGCACACGATGCGGGGTCCGGCTATTTCCTCGGGTCCTGCGATGAACGTCGCGGGACCGTTCGTCCAGCGGACGCTGCGAATGCTCAATCGCTGATTTAGCGCTGTTGTGGGATCAACTCGTTCGACGAGCGCTTCGTTGCACAATCGGTGCAATTCGCCCGTTACGCCGATGCCGTTGGTCGAGGGATCGACATCGAATGCCGCCAAACCGCTGAAGACAGCCGCGACCGTCTTGTTGCCCGGCACATTTTCGGTGAGGCAATCGAGTTCCACTGTTGAAATGCCGCCGATCTGTGCGAACAGGTTGGCGAGTTCGCTCTGTGGTGCGTCGTTCGCGTCCAGCTCTTCGTACATCTTCCAGGGCGCCCCGATGTTTCGCCAGCGAAGAGCGTCGAAGGCCGGGTCGGATTCCCACGGCTGATATCCATTGAGAATGCAAAGCCGCGAGTCAAACCGGTATCCGAGGCCCGACGCCACGTGGGCGGCCGCAGCGCAGTCAATGCTGTCGCCCGTGACGATTTTCGTGTTACCCGCCACTGTGATGTCAAACGAGAAGTCCGTCGGCGGTTCGCCTTGCCCCGGTATGGCCTCCCACGGGGGGGCGTTGGCCAGCCCAACCCGCACTGCCGCCTGGCCGTCCGAATTGCCGGCGCCGCCCGTCGCAAGCCTCCAGTTGTATTCCTGGCTGATCGTGTTGTTGATCACTGACAGCCAAATCGTCTGATTGGCATTCACTTCGAACGCCGGGACAGCGGGCAACTGATAGGTGTATGAGAACACTTGTTGACCCGGGTCGCCCGTCAGTTCGCCGGAGGTGCGGTCGATTTCGGAATTGGGCGGTGTGAACAAGCGCAGCATCTGATCGGGGACGTCATCGCCGTCCGACCAGAACTCTAATGTGAACTCATCGCCGGCTGGATCGGGCGTGTTTGCAGTATACAGGCCGCGCCAGTGTACGTCCGTAACTGTGGCGGATTCGAAGAATGTGAATCTGTCGGCGGCCTGATCGCCGCCACTCGTGCCGGACGCAAAGTCGGAGACGAAACCCGCGACACCGTCGTTCCGAACGGCAAACGGCTGCGCCCACACGATCTCGCCGGGTGCGATCCGCCATGTGCCAACGCCAACGTCACCCGGCAGATCCACGTACGCCGGTCGTGCGCGCGCGCCGACGCAGAACGCGATGTTCCCGTCTGTTCGCCGATCGCCGTCGGGGTCGGTCTCATCACAATCGGGGGTCGCCGAATCGTCGGCAACGACGTTGCAGTCCCAGCCGTCGCCGTCAAACAGCGCGTCGCAATCGCCCTGCCCAGACGCGTGGGGAACTACGTCGTGGAAGAAACTGCCGTCGCCTTCGGTCGACATCACGAACGAGACGCGGTCGTCGGTCGGCGCGTCCGAGACGAGCGCCAACTCGAGCCAGTAGGTCACGCCCGGCTGGGCGGTGAACGGCTCGGCCAGATCGACCGAGACGCGATCCACATCGCCCAACTCTGCTGCGATAACCGGGTCACCCATGGTTCCCTCCGAGATGAGATTGATACCGTCGGGCATCGAGTTGCACGGTTCTCCCGGGTCGCCGATCGTATCGCCGACAATCCGCACGACGAACTCATCGTCCCGGCTGACCAACCCCGCCGGTGTAACCCAAAACGTCACGCTCTCGATGTCCGTTCCGCTCTTCACCTCAAAGTCGTCGGCGAGCGGGTAATAGACCATCGACGAGAAGACCGCACCCACGGCCGGCAATGCTTGTTCCGCATCGGGCGCTTGCGCATAAGCGCAGCCATCGAAGATCGTCTCGCACGGTCGTTCCCGTGCCGGCGTGACACGATGCGCCGTCTGATTCGATGCAGGGTCTTCGTATTGAATCGGCTCGACGGTCTGGATTCCGCCGTCGTCGCGCACGCCGGGGACGAAACCCGCGTCGCCGGGGATGATGCCCAACCCGGCGTCCAGATCGGTGACGTAGTGGCCGGACGCTTCGAGGACGATGGCGTCGGTACCGATGTCGCCGGTGTCGATGAGTACCGCGCGGAACGGGTCGGCCACTTTCTGGAACGTGATCAGAGGCTGAACAAGAAGCCGCGCGTCGAATGAGCCGCCGCTGGGGGTCTCTTGCACGATACGTATCTCCGAGCGCGGCAGGACGGCCAAGTGAAGGTCGTAACATCCCGTCGGGTCCGAGCCTCCTCCGTCGACTTCGGGTGCGAACGCGATGCTGCAGAACGGGTCTCCTGGAATCCCATTGGGATGCGGCGGTTGGATTTGGCCCGCGGACGCAATGAGGACATAGTACTCGCCCGACGACAACGACAATTGCAGTACGGGATCGGCGGCGCCTATTGGGTCGTCATGCCCGAGTAGTCTCCCCTGCGTGTCGTACAACCACAGGGAAATGATACCGTTGGACCCCGCATTGCACGGGCAATCCACGTTGGCAATACCGTCTGCGCGAAGCAGGACATTCGCGTCGGCTCCGAGTGTGAAGCGATAGACGTCCGCATCGTGGTCTTGGGGCCAAAACGGAGCGATGTCGCAGCCCGCCCAGTTTCCGTTGATGCCTCCGATCTGCCGCGGGAATCCCTCGGCGAGCAGTCCGAGATCGTTGGCTGTGGCGATGACGTTGTTGCCGTCGGAGCCCTCGTCGTCGCCTTCCTCGCAGTCACCCACTTCGTCCGCGCCGGCCGATGGCTCGTGGTCTGAAACGTAGTAATCCACTACCCAGTTCTCCGGCCAGAGTACGTCGTCGCGGGTGATCTCGAAGTACGCACATCCACGCAGGTGCATTCGGGTCAGTGTGGTCGGAACGGCCGTGTCCGCGTGTTGAGGCAGATCGGTATTGCAGGGGCAACACTCGGAACTACTGCCCGACAAGCCCAGGCACTGCAAGACGAATCGGTCGTCTCCGTCGATGGCATCGTCGCCGTCGTAGTCGAAGAATCCGCAGTCTTTGGCGAACGGCTCGGTCTGTCCATTGCACCAGTCGAACGCCAGAATGTCGAAGGCATCGACAACACCGTCGGGGGCGTAGACACCCGGCGGGCCGTCCGAACTGCTGAAGTCGCCGGAGCAGCGTCCGAAGGTGAACGCGTCCGTCCGGCGCACCGCCATGTCGGAGTCGTCCGCTGCGAAGTCTCGGGCAACGCCGGTCAGACGAATGCGCAGATCGACGTCGCCGGCCGGGGGTAGACCGTCTTGATCGAACAACGCACCAGCCGCGACGACTTCCACCCACGTCCCGGCTTCGCCCGCGATGTTGAGATCACAATCCGTCGGCGGCGTGGCGAAGTGGTCCACGCCCTCGGCGATGAGAGGCACCTTGCAGTCGCCGTGACCGACCTCAAAGTGATAACCGCATCCGTCCACCTCACAGTGGTTCACGCCTCCGGCAAGTCCGATCGGGACACCGTCAATGGACACGCACAGCCTGGGTTTCCTGCCCTCGGTTGTGGTTACGATCACATACGGACCGGCCGCCTCTGCTCCGATCGCGTCGTTGCAGTGTCCGGGAAGTTGGGCGAATTGGATCGCCAGGGCGGCGGCCATCTCGCTTGGTTCCAAACCGGCCGGCAGGGTGGCCTCCGAGTAACAGTCCGCGCCGTAGAGCGGATCGGAATCGCACTTGCCGCCGTCGCATTCACTGATAAACGCGGTGGTCGGCGTCACGCGGACCGTGCAGT
This sequence comes from Phycisphaerae bacterium, assembly GCA_029260255.1. Classification (GTDB taxonomy): domain Bacteria; phylum Planctomycetota; class Phycisphaerae; order UBA1845; family UBA1845; genus OFTM285. The sequence continues at coordinate 15,330 of JAJDDR010000483.1, read as the reverse complement.
CAGCCTCGGACTGGCCCGACAGCGTCAAGACCGTTGTCCCGCCGCCGGCATCTGGACCGAAGAGGGACATTCCCATGTCCGTGGGGAGTTTGGGGTCAAAGCCCACGAAGACCGGTTCCCATCCGTCTGCCGTGGACTGGACCATTGGCTCGAAGGAAGTCGCCGGCGTGTTCGATGTGGTTACGCCGAGGCACTCTGCACTCGGCGGCGGAGTTCCGGTCATGCCGGTCCAGTATTTCGTCTCCGCGTCGGCGACGAAGAACTCGGAACCGAAATTAAATGTGGCGCCCAGCAGGGAGTCCGCGCCGAAACCGTCGGTGTCAAACAGATCGATCTGGAGGATGCCGTCGCCGGGGTTGTGCGGTCCGGAGATGAAGATCGGCGTTTCGGCCGGGCGCGTTCCGGTTCCGTCGTCCTCCCAGACGCGCAGGAAGAAGTCGCTGCCCGGGTTGTTGGGGTCCTTGGTAAACGCGTCGGCGCCGTAGAAGAACCGCACCGCCACGATCGCTGCGGATTCGGCGAAGATGAAGTCGTCCGCGGTGAGAAAGCCGGAACTCTGAACCAGCAGATGCTGGGTGCCATCGGGCCAGGGTGGATTGTGGAGAAGGAATTCGAGGTTCCCTCCGCCGGCCTCCAGCGGATCGGCGCCCGGGGCACCGTGAACCGCAAGCGGATCCCCGTGTGAACAGAGAACCGCGCCGCCATCGGCAACAGCCGGTTGCGAAGTCAACAGGTGGACCACCAAGACCGCGACCACCGGCAGCGTCGCGCGACGCGTACCGAGGAGTATACGTGTGCTGACATTCATTTTGTCGCTCGCTTCCTCACTCGATCCGTTACGACGTGCACGCCGGCGTTGCGGTTGCGTCACCGGGCACGTCCACCAACGTGACCACGACGGGCCTCTTGCGTCTGAGTTTATGATACTACGCCGCGTGTGCCGGTGCGCTGGAAAGTCAATCAATTGAATGGAATATCGGGGCGATTCGGGCTGGCGGGATCAAAAGCGCAGGCTGACGAGGATGTCGAACGCGCCGAGGGTGAGAACGTCGCGGTCGTCGAGGGGGCGGCGCTTGATCTTGGTGCCGTTGACTGTAGTGCCGTTGGTGCTGTCGAGATCTTCGACTTCCCAGTGATCGCCGGCGGATTCGATGGCGCAGTGATAACGGGACACGGCGCTATCCGCTATCTGCCACAGTGCGGTGTCGCCCTGCCCGATGACGACGCGCTGCGGCGGCAGGGCGTTGAACACCGGCGATGGAATGCTCGGACCCTTCTGAACGATCAGCGACAGCGGCGGCGGACCGGCCGACCGCGCGGCGCGAATCTCGTCGCGCCGGTCGATCCGCGAAAACAACAGCCGGTACCCCGCGACGTCGATCAGATCGCCGTGTGCCAGCACGAACTCTTGAACGACGTTGCCGTTCACTTGAACCGTACACGATCGATCGATCGGTCGGAGCAGCCATTCGCCGCCCGTATGGTGAATCATGGCGTGACGTTCGGCCGCCCGACCCGGCGCGAGCGGCAACAGACACCGCATGCTGTGACCGATCGAAAAACGGGCGCCCTCGACCAGCTCGAACCGGTTCTCGACCAGCGTCGGACCGGCGATCACGGTGATCTCGCATTCCGGCAGTGGGGCGGCCACCATGGCGGCGATGTGTGCATCGCGATCGATACCAAGTCGATCGGCCATCTCGATGTCGTAGCCTTCCTTGCGGTCCGGATCGGTGAGCACGACCCGCGCGGTGGCGATCCCGTTCATGATGTCCTGGATCGCCTCCCGAGTGCCTCGATCATGATGATCGTGAAAGCGCTTGATGATGCGGAACTGCTTGCGGACCGCCAAGTTGATCCGCTCGTGATGACTGCAGAACAGCTCGAGCCCCAGCAGGTCGTAGTAGTTCGGCGGTCGCGGGCCGTGGGGCAGTCCGAGGTACGTCGCGTAGGGGTCGGAGGCGTCGGTGGTCATGGCATGTCACACGGCGCGGAACACTGTAGAGGGGATGATTCGTCGACCGTCATGCTGAGCCCCTCGATCGTGCTCGGGATAAACTCCGCGAAGCATCTTGCACCGGATGCAGCTAGATTTCTCGCTGTGCTCGGAATGGCGACGTTCAACATCTCGGGTTTCCATACGCGTCCGGTTTCACTCCACTGTCAGTTGCGACACGGCGTTGGTCAATTCGTCGAGCGTGATCTGGTCGAAGCCGGACTCCCGCTGTACGCTGGCTTCGGCACTGGTGTGCGTCGTCGTCTCGCGCGCCTGCACGTGGATGATCCCGCTGGTGTTGTATTGAAAGGTGACCTCGACCGGCGAGCCCTGCGGCAGTCCCTTGGGTAGATCGCGAATCACGCACTCGCCGATCTGCGTGCAACCGCGCGGGTCGCGCGTCTCGCCCTCGACGACGAGGACGCGCACGATGCGCTGGCTCTCCGCCTCGGTGCCGAACACTTTCGTGCGTGACGTCGGCAGCGGCGTGTTGCAGGGGATCACGATCGAATTGGCGAGCCGGTTCTCGCGCGACGAACGCACGATTACGCCGAGGCTGTGGGAGTTCACGTCCGTCAGGCGAACCTTGGATGCCGCTTCGACCACGGCCGGCTTGAAAATCGAGAGGATGTCCTCCCCGCAGTCAGCCGAGGCCTCGGTAAGCTCGTCCTGGATGATCGAGCGAGCGCCGTCCGCCGCCACGGCGACCGGCGAGTCGGTCATCTGCATGATGGCCGCGTGAATCGCCGCCCCATGCGCGACGATCTGCTCGGGCGCGGTGGCCATGTTCGGGCGCTTTCCCGAGATGCGCTCCAGCATGTTGTGGATCATCGGCATGCGCGAGGCGCCGCCGACGAGCAGCACGTCATCGATGCGGTCCCAGGTGAGCAGGGCGTCTTCCAGCAGCATCTCGATGGACATCTGGACGCGCGTCAGCAGGTCGGCCGTGATGCCGTCGAACCGATCGCGCGTGAAGGGAACCGCGACGTGCCGCCCCAAGTGATTGAGCCGTACTGCCACCTGCTGTGCGCTGCTCAACTCGATCTTGGCGTTTTCGGCCGCGGCGAGGAGCTTGGCGTAAATCCCGGCGTCGCCGCGCGGATCGACGCCGTGATGCCTCACGAAATCGTCCGCCACGGCGTCGGCCAGGCGCTTGTCGAAATCGACGCCGCCCAAACGCACCTCGCCACCGGTGGCCAGCACGTTGAAGTTCTCGCCGCTGATACGAATGATGGTTACGTCGAACGTCCCGCCGCCGAGGTCAAACACCAGCGTCGTCGATGGCGCCGTGGCCGCGATGGCGGCGACTTCGAAGCGGATCGTCGAGCCTCCCGCTTCGAGGTATTGGCGAAAGGCGTTGGCCAGCGCCGCGGCGGTCGGCTCGTTGATGATGCCGACCACATTCAGCCCGGCGATCCTACCGGCGTCCTCGGTGGCGCGTCGCCGGCTGTCACCGAAATACGCGGGCACCGCGATGACCGCGCCGCTTGCCGGTCCGACTGCGCTGATGAAATCGTCCTTGAGCCTGCGCAAGACCAGCGCGGACAGCGCTTCGGGTGAGAACTCTCGCCCGCCGACGCGGCGATGATAGAACTGATCCCCCATGTCGCGTTTGAAATTCGTGGCCACCATATCGGGACGCACGAGGGCGGCGTCTCTGGCGCTCTGCCCCACGAGCACGCCGCGGTCCGAAGCGATCGCCACGACCGAGGGCGTTACCGGCTGGCCGTCGCGGTTTTTCACTGAGATCGGCGTCCCGTGGCCATCCACGTAGGAGATGGCTGAGTAGGTGGTTCCCAGGTCGATGCCGACGTATCTGCCTGCCTCTGTCGTCATGTAGTTCGCCGCTCTCGCGTTTGCACTTGCATCGAAGCCACCACCGAAGTGTAGAGCCCACCAAGTGCCCTTTCAAGCGTCGGCGGGGGGCCGCGCGTCTTGGATGCGACGTTCGTTCCCCTAGGGCCGTCACGCGTCATGGACCCGAAACGGGGTTCAGGCAAGTTGGTTTCGCGTGGCAAGCTCATCGGGCAAGCCGCTCATGCGCAACGACGGACCTGAGGGACATCAGGTCCCAGGTCCGTCGAGTTGGGCGTTTTGCGATCCGTGTTCCTTACGGACGGGTCGGCAGTGTTTGTTCGTTCCAGACCTTCGTGGCCGGCGGCGAGACACCGTTGACCAGTTGACGCAGGGCCAGCAGATCGAACGGGTCACCCGTGCCGGCGACTCCATTTCGATTGGTATCGATGTAGTCGCCGAGAACGCCCTCCGTCGGCACGATGACCAGGTTGACGTACTGCCGGAACTGCAAAATGTCGAACGGACCCACGTCTCCACTCTGATCAACATCCGCCGGCAAGAAACCGATGTCCAACCGGTCCGGTTCGTCATCGGCCCCGAGATTACCGACATTGACGATGGGGTTCCCGGTGGCTTGGCTCTTCACGGCGGCGATAACCGTCGTCCATTGCTGCAAGGGAATGATGGCGTCAAACGTCACAACGATCGTTGGGTTCCCGGAATTGTCGACGCTGAAGACGCCGGGAGCAGTACCTCCGGTACTTGTGACGCTGAAATCGGCGACGGTGACAGGGTTCCCCGTCGCGAGGCTCACCACAGGCCTGTCGAACAAGATCGCAACTTGCGTGATCCCCAAGTCCACGTTGACCCCGTCGGTACTTTCCTGCCGGGGATCGATGTACCCGGCCGGGATCTCCGCGTTGCCCGCGGCGTCGATGACCGGTGAAAACGCACTGATCCGGAAGTCGTCGGCGGTACCCGGCGATCCCGTCACTCCTGATCGCCGACCCGTGAACGGTTACATGAAGCAGTTGTTCAGAAACGGGTTGCTGTGGTCGAGGTTAATGATCGCCCCGCCGTTGTGCCCGTTGTTCTGAATGAAGTTGCATTCCTTCAGCCGCGGACTGGAACCGCGATTGAAAATCGCGCCCGCATCGCCCAGCGCGGTGTTGTTCGAAAACGTGCAGTCGGTGATCTTCGGGCTCCCGGCGACGTTGTACAACCCCGCGCCGTCGCGCTGGCCCAGGGTTTCGTCGCCATCGGCCAGCCCGCCGGTGATGGTGAAGCCCTCGAGTTCCGCCCAGATGACGCTGGTCCCGCTTCCGGTCACGACGTGGTATTTGTTTTGCCCCGGAGTTCCGGTGTCCCCGCTCAGGACGGAGACGTACAGGTCAACGTCCCGCAGATCCGGGTCCGAAGGCGGCGCGTCGCATCCCGCGTAGCCGCCCCTGATCACGAGCAAGTTGTTCAGGGCAAATGTGGCCGTGCGATCGCCGTTCGGGACGTACGTCCCGTCGGCCACCCAGACCTCAGTGTAATTGAGTAGAAGGGCAAAGAATATCCCGTTCGAGAGATTCGGGTTGGCGTTGCACCAATCCTGGCCCGAACCCGACCCCGTGGCGTTCTTGTCGACGTAGTACACCAACTGCCCCGTCGCCGAACCCGCAAGAAGACACACGCACACAAGAGAAATGCACTGCATTCGTCTCATCTTTCAAACCTCCAATGTTCTCAGACTGACTTGTCATGATACTTCCACGTACTGATCTCCGGCCCTTTGCGCCGTCCACCGCGAAATGCTGGTGGTGGGCGTACGTCCGTCATTTCAAGAACTCATTCACACCGTCCTTTCTGCGCAATGCCAACAAGAACAACCCGACCAGAACCAGAAAGAACGTCCCGGGCTCCGGAACGGCGAAGCCCATGCGCAATGTTGATTCGTACCCTCCCCCGCCCGGCGGACCCGTACTCCCGGCGCCGGACATCGTCGTCGTCAGGCGCATCAGATCGCCCGTTTGACCCGTGAGCGTAGTCTCGATCGGTAGAAAAACCTCCGACGTGAGCTCCAGCACCACTTGCGATTGTGTCACGTTTTCAAAAACAACGCTGGTCGTACCGTCGAAGTCGATCGTATCGCGTATCTGGAGCTGATAATCCCAAAGAAGCTCGTCCGCCGGCATGATGAACTCGATGATCGAGTGGATCTCGGCCTCGGCAGCGCCACCGGGGTTGTCCCCCCCGGGAAACAGCGACGGGCTGTACCATGCATCAAGCCCAACCGACAGGTGCATACCGTCCTCTTCGAACAGTGGGACGATCCAAGATACGCCCGCCCCCGTCACGCCCGCACCGAACGAGCCCGGCTGGGTGCTGTCGATTGCTGTAAAGATCATCAGCGCGTCGTCAGGCCCGGTGGTGGCGTCTTCATCGGTGACGACCGGTCCGCCGTCGAACAGGTTGGCCCACCCGCTCCCGCTCGCCTCGTGAAACGAAAACCAAACTCCCTCTGCCCGCGCACCCCCGGCGCCCAAGGCCAGCACCGCCAAACTCGTCATCGTTGTGAGCACGAAGTGTCGCATTTCATCCCCTTCCCTTCCGTGAGTGATCGTATCACAAACCAAGTCTCCACCTCACGCAATTCTCATCAAATGATGGACTCGAGCGTCTGTGACAGAATCGGCGTGTGTCCGTATCACAGTGTATCACTGCGGATTTCAACTGGAATCGTCCGTGGCGATCATGACCATCGACGGCTTCCTTCGCGCTTCGTCCTCAGTCGCTCTCAGGGTCGGGCGAGAGACGTGGGTTGCAGGCAGGGAACCCGGATTGGTCGGACCCACGGGCGGCTTGTCCGCCCGTGTGGTCACGCAGGCGGGCGCACAGGGCATACACACTGGCAGGCAAGCTGCCAGTGGCACCCGCCTAAAATATCACGCAGGCGGGCTACGGTCGGTGCCATTCGGCACACTTACCGCAGATCGATAACGCGTCGTATTCCCCTCCGCGGTGGCGTCGCCGAACCTTGTCCATCGCCTCCGAGTGCCAGATCTCCCGAAGCGTCGCCTTGGCGAGGGTACCCGCGGCATGTCGACCTTCGTAATCCTGATCGCAGACAATCATGCGACCGTCGGCCAGAACCGTCGCGCGCGTGCCGATACGACGGCAGGCACGTCGCGTCGGCGGCGCCATTTCGATGACACAACGATCGTCCCGCCGGTTGGAGTAGTGGTTGTAGCCGACGAAGTTGGCCCAGCCGGTTTCGCGCACCCAGCCGTCGAAGAACGCATCCATCTCGTCGAGCGTGTCGACCGACTTGGTCATCTCCGGGACCACCAGCGGAGCGACGAAACCGCTCTCGGCGCGGCGGGCAGCCAGGTGCCGGACGTTGGCGACGGCCTCTTCGAGTCGATCCTCACCGTGGACGGTTCGATAGAGTTCAGGTGTCCACGCATCCAGCGCGGCCGCGAGGAGATCGACCTTGTTGGACACGAGCGCGTCGATTCGTTCATCGCTGAGCGCCAGACAGTTGCTTCGCACGGCGATTCCGTACACGCCGTGCTCCCTCAAAACGGACAGAATCTCGTCAAACTCAGGATGCAGCAGCGGCTCGCCGAACCCGCCGAGCAGCACCAACGAGTCGTCGACGGCGCCCAGCTCGCGCGCGATCTTGGCGACGATGTTGATATCGATGGGTCCACGCCGACCGACGGCTGGACCCCTGGGACGGAGGACGGTGCCCGGAAGCTGGTCCTCCGTGGTGAGCTCGATTTCGACCTCGCGCGGCAGGTCCGGAATCTCCGCGTCAGCCTTCTCGATCAGCCAGCGTCCGACGGTCTCCGCCTCGATCGGCATGCCGGTCGACAGGTACGCGCCGACGGTCTCAAACGCCCGATCGGTGTCCACGATCAGTCGCCCGCCGGCGTGACGCACCGCCGCCGGCGCGGTGTAGCAGCAGGATTTGTGGGCCAGGTCCATCATCGGGTGATCCGGCTTGTAGCTCAGCACCATCCCGGGTGGGACGTGCTGCGCGCCGATCTCCATGAGAAAGTCCGTTTGGTAAACCGTGCCCACCAACCCGGGCGGCGCCTGCGCGAAGGTGATGCGAGCTTCGTCGGTGGTGCGCTCCGAATGGTCGATCATGGTGTCGATGAGCACCGGATCGATGAGCGGCGCGCAGGCCGAGGCGCACAATAGTGCCTCCGCCGATTCGTCATGGGCCAACAGTGCAAGTTCATCGCTACGCGTGTACTCGTCCATGGAGCACGTTCCGCCGATTCCGCCGCGCCAGGCGTCGAGCGACCACTTGCGCGCCGTTCGAATCAGCGCACGATACGGCTGGGCATCGATGCGTCTCACCCGCACCGTGACGCGGCGGGAGAGTTCGTCAGGTACCAGGCGCGTACACCGCTCGGACTGGTTCGAAGGGCACAGGACGAACAGATGGTCGATACGCTTCGACTTGCACATCTGCTCGATCGTCCGCGTGAGCACCGGCTTGCCGTGCATCTCACGATCGGCGCGGCTCTTCGTGCCTATGGGCGACTCGTTCAGGTCCACTTCGATCGCCGCGATGCACTTCATGATCGTTCGTCCGTTTCATGTTCGTCGAACCGCCGGAGCGCGTCGCGGAGGATGTCGATCATCGCGTTCGCGCCATCACGGAAGCGCTCGACGAATCTGATGTCACGTACGAGTTGACGCTTGGCGAGGTCCGCGCCGGTGACGTCACTGGCGTTCAGCTTCCGATCGGCGGTGAACCGCTGCAACTCGGCGAGCTGACCGCCCGCGTTGACGATACGCACGGAGCGCGCGGCGCGGCTGATCGAGGCACGAAGTTCGTCCACGCGAATGATGCGGCGGTTGAACCGGGCGGGGTCATCCGTGAGCCCCTCGAGCTCGTGCAGCACGGACAGCATCTCGACACAAGTCTCGCGAACGTCCTTGATCTCTTCGATGCGTTTCTCGATCTCGGCGCGACCCTGCGTCAGAAGCGCGGGGTCGTTCCAGTCGCACGTGCGCCGGTAATCGAACGCGTCCCCCGGCAGCGGTTCTGTGCAGAACGCGTCCAGCGCCTCTTGCAAGGTCATGACGTCGGTGCCGCGCATTCGCGCCCCGCCTTCGGTGGCATCGATGATCCGCGCGCCGGCACCGATGAAGTCGCGCTCGAACTGCTCGAGGTATGTAAACAGCAGGTCGTCCGTATACACGTCCCGGCCATCGACGTCGGGGATCGTCCGCAGAATCGATCGGTTGCGGACGATCCGCTCCCACTCCTTGGTTTCCATCGTGTTGAATCGGTTCATCTCGCTCTGCCACGTAAGGTGCGTCTCGACGCCCGGCATGTAGAAGCAGTGGCCGGTGAAGGCCAGATCCTGACCGACGAAGATGATCGGATCGCATCCCATGTATTCTGCAAGGTAGAACGCGAGGTGCGCGACCGTAGCGCCCGGCTTCAACCCGTCGCGCGCCGCCAACTCGTCACCGATAAGCTCGGCCGCAAAGGAGCTGCGCAACAGCGAAACGGGTCCGGCGAAGTCGTCGGTGACGTGCCAGCTCACCTTGGGCTCCGCCACGAGGTGTACGTCGTGGAAGTCCGAGACGTCGCTGAAGTACTGCTTGGACATCGCGTGAAAATCGAGACTGGTGACGAAGTCCGGCACGATGCCGCGTGCGAGCAGCGGCTTGAACATCGTCTGGGCCGCGCAGAGCACCGCCTTGCCCTTCGCCTCCGAGAGCAGTTCGACGTTCCGGCGCAGCGACGGACCGGCCGAGACGATGATGGCCGGGCGACCCTTGAAGCGATCCCGGAGCACGTTGATCGGCGGCGTGCTCAAGTATTGCGGCAGGTTGTTGGCGATGTTGCGGCAGGTGACCTGAGCGTTTCCGACGAGCGTCAACAGCGTCATGCGCGAGAACGCGATGAGGTCGGTGATGAGCTTGCGGGCGGCGGCATGAAACTCCGCGGCGGCACGATGCGACGGCGGATGATTGAGGAATCGCGCACCGAGCATCATCAGCGTGTTGTGCGGATTGAGCTTCTGGTGGACGATCCTCTTGTCGAGGCGATCCAGAATGATCAGACGGCCCGAGCGGATCATGTCCGCGAAATCGGCGCAGGACAGCGCCGCCGACAGCAGTGCCATCGACGGTTCGACGGCGACGATGGCGGCGTCCCCCTTGAGGCGTCCGAAGAGTTCTCGTACGTGATACCCCAACCCGAAACCGAACACGATGAAACAGAACTTGTCATCAATCTCCACGCCGTCGATCAGTTTGACCGCTTCCTTGACGGGGTCGTACCGGCTGTGCAGCAGCGTCGGTCCGCTCGGCGCATCGACGGCCACCGTAACCGCGCCGGAGCGGGTCGGTATCAGCGCCGGTCGATCGTCGTCGTCGATCTCGTCGATGCGCTGCGCGAGTTGCGGATCGTGTCGCCACAGCGCGGCCATGTTGTCGAGGAACACTCGGTGCGCGTCGGCGGGCAAGCGCGGAAGGGTCGTGGAAGGACCGGTCTCCGGAAGCGTACGGGTTGTGACCGCCATGATCGCGCTACGCCTCCGGAACCGCTTAGGTGTCCGGTTCATCGGCAAAAACGCACGTCCGGCTGGACGCAATCTCGAGTCGTTCGAGGTACGCCTCGCGCGGTATTTCGATCGCCCCGAACCGCGCCAGGTGGCTGGTCATGAACTGCACGTCCAGGAGCGAGAACCCGCGTTCGTTCAGCCGTTCCACGAGGAACACCAGCGCGACCTTGGACGCGTCCGTCTCGAGATGGAACATCGACTCCCCGAAGAACGCCCCGCCCATCGCCACGCCGTACAATCCGCCGACCAGCGCGTCGTCCCGCCATGCCTCAACGCTGTGTGCGAAGCCCAGCACGTGAATCCGCGCGTACGCCGCGACGATCTCCTCGGAGATCCACGTGCCTTCGCCGCGGTCGGCACACGCGGTCATCACAGGTTCAAACGCGCGGTTCACCGTGAGCGTGAATCGGTGCGAGGCGTACCGGCGTCGTAGATTGTCCGACACGTGAAACGCGTCGAGCGGAATGATCGCCCGCGGGTCGGGGCTGAACCACATGAGTTCGCCGTCGTCGTCGGCCATCGGAAAGATGCCCGAGGCGTACGCGCCGAGCAGTATCTCCGGCTGCAGTTCGGGGGGTTCCATGCAAGTAAGGTAATCGATCCACGCCCAGACGACACTCCGAGCGCTTGGCGGTGGGTGTGACCATTGATTGTGGCATGCCAGGGGTAGGGCGGGTTCCACCCGCCTTCTTCCGCGGTTGCGGCGGGTAGAACCCGCCCTACGGCATGTCCCTGACCAATGATGCCACAGAGAATGGTCACACCCCTTGGCGGTGCCCCACTTCTTTTTGTCTTGACTGGTGCTCAAGAACGCCAATGTCTGACCGGCGGGACATCTGAATACGTCCCGGGATTCATCGTAAACACACGCCGATTTGTCGATCAAGCCTTGGTTGTTTCGCGGCAACGCCGCCCACTGCGATTCGGTCAACACGTGGTCTTCACCAACCAACGCCAGCGCTTCTTGCGTAGCCTCTGACAATGGACCCGCTTCACTGTTGGTTTCCCCGAAGAGGCTGGCCTCGCGCTGTTCGTTCTCGGCCCGCTCCTGCTCCAACGCGGCGATCTTCTCGTCCAGGTGTGCTTGCCACGAGCGGATCTTCTCTTCACTGCGGACGGAGTTCTTGCCGGCGTCCGCTTCTACCTTGCTTCCGTCGATGGCTACGTGGGACAGCGTCACCAGCTTCGCCTCGATCAGAACCTGCAACGTGTCGCGAAAGAGCTTGCGCAGCGCCTTGCCGTGCTTGCCGAGGAAATCGGCGATCATCGAGTGATCCGGCGTTTGGCCTTGAATCAGCCCAATCACATCCAAAAGCGCCCAGCAGGCGTCTTCCAATCTGGCGGCTTCATCCCCGTCTCGTCGTACGATGCGTGGCGCAGCACCAGGTTCCAGCCTGCCGGTTTGCGGGGCGCGTGCCGAAAGCAGGTGAGACTTGACGTCGCCGACATGCCCGAGGCCCGCGTCGGCACCGTCGGTCAGGTCGGCCACGTTGGTTGTGAACCCCGCGTTCTGGAGCGCGGTGCAGCCGTTCGGTCCGCCGCCACCGGCACACCCCCGAAAATCCCGCTTTTCGGACTTATTTCCCGCTGCACGCCGATCCGCGGTCGGCCGGACCCAGCCCAAGCCGTGGCGGAAGCCCAAAGCAACGGGGTGTGACCATTCTCTGTGGCATCGTTGGTCAGAGACATGCCGTAGGGCGGGTTCTACCCGCCGCAACCGAGGAAGAAGGCGGGTGGAACCCGCCCTACCCCTGGCATGCCACAATCAATGGTCACACCCAAAGCAACGTTCCGTTTCTCAAAACGCTGGACTTGCAATTCACATCTGCTATATTCCCGCGCTGCGATTTCAACCTCGCCGCTCCGCATCCGCTACCGGTGGATCGCGGCGGGCACCGGTCGGGCTCAGGCGCGATCCCGGCCGGGTGGTGTACGCAACTATCGTCCACAAGAAGATTAATTGGTTAGGAATCCGCGGAGTGGCACCGGCACACGGTTCCGAGCCGCCACGACAGCTACAACAATCAGGAGATTTACCTTGTCCTCCCTCCGACTTTCAACCCTTGCATGGGTCGGGCTCATCGCCGTGGTCCTCAGCGCATTCATGCCCGGTCTCGCGATCGCCCAGGACGCCCAGGCGGCCGTCGTCGCCGAACCCGAAATCGTCATCCCCGCGATCTGGTGGATCGCCCCGATCGGCTCGGTCATCGCCCTCATCTTCGCCTGGAAGTTCTACGGAGGCATGATGGCCGCCGACGAAGGCGACCAGGACATGATCGAAATCGCCGCCTACGTGCGCGCCGGCGCCCTCGCCTACCTCAAACAGCAGTACAGGATCGTCGCCGTCTTCTTTGTGGTGGTCTCCATCCTCCTGGCGATGATGGCCTTCGTGTTCCACGTGCAGCATGAGATCGTCTTCGTCGCCTTCCTCACGGGCGGGTTCTTCAGCGGCCTGTGCGGGTTCCTCGGAATGAAAACCGCAACCAACGCCGCCCACCGAACCGCCGCCGGCGCACGCGATTCGCTCAACAAGGGGCTGGTCGTCGCGTTCCGCGCGGGCGCCGTCATGGGACTCGTCGTCGTCGGATTCGGGCTGCTCGACATCGCCGGCTGGTTCCTCGTGCTCACCAAGATCATCCCCGTGTTCATGCCCGACTTCCACATGCCACTCAGTGAGGTCACCGTCGTGATGCTCACCTTCGGCATGGGCGCCAGCTCGCAGGCACTCTTCGCACGAGTGGGTGGTGGTATCTACACCAAAGCCGCCGACGTCGGAGCTGACCTCGTCGGTAAGGTCGAAGCCGGAATCCCCGAAGACGACGCCCGCAACCCCGCAACCATCGCCGACAACGTCGGTGACAACGTCGGTGACGTCGCCGGCATGGGCGCCGACCTCTACGAAAGCTACTGCGGATCGATCCTCGCGACCGCCGCACTGGGTGTCGCAGCCGCTGCCGCACTCGCCGGCGGAAGCGAGAACATCGCCATCGCCAACGGCATGAAGTTCCTCGCCGCCCCGATGGCTCTCGCCGGTGTCGGGATCCTCCTCTCCATCATCGGTATCTACATGGTCCGCACCAAGGAAGGGGCCACCATGGGCCAACTGATGGGAGCACTCGGCAAGGGCGTCAACGGCAGTTCCGCCATGATCGCCGTCGCCGCGGGCGGGGTATGCTGGGTCCTCTTCAGCGGGCTTGAGGGTACCGCCGGAGACGTCGTCAACTGGTGGGGCATCTGGATCGCCATCGTCACCGGGCTCGTCGCCGGAATCATCATCGGCAAGTCCACCGAGTATTACACCAGCTACGAGTACGCCCCCACCAAGCACATTAGCTGCCAAGCGATCACCGGTCCCGCCACGGTCATCATCTCCGGCATCGCCACCGGAATGAAGAGCACATGGGCGTCGCTCCTCACCATCGTCGTCGCCATCATGGTCGCCTTCATCTGCGCCGGCGGCCGAGCCGAGTTCATGCTCGGACTCTACGGCGTCGGAATCGCCGCGGTCGGCATGCTCGCGACGCTCGGAATCACTCTCGCGACCGACGCCTACGGACCCATCGCCGACAACGCCGGCGGTAACGCACAAATGACGGAGCAGAAACCCGAGGTCCGCGACCGGACCGACGCCCTGGACGCCCTCGGCAACACCACGGCCGCCACCGGCAAGGGCTTCGCCATCGGCTCGGCGGCGCTCACCGCCCTCGCCCTTCTCGCCGCCTATGTCGAGGAAGTGCGCGTCGGACAGGTCCGCGAGGCCGAGTCCCACATCGTCCACGTCTTCGATGCGCCCAACAACGAGCAGGCCACGTACATCGGGCACCGCAAGTTCGCCATGCGCCTCGAGACGCCCTCCGGGCGCGAGGTCTTCGACTGCCTCATGCTGATGGACGCCGACGGCAGCGACTTCGTCGACGACGACATGACCATCTACCGCGTCTCGGAGGTCGATGACAACCACCGCCGAACGATCAGCCTGCCCGAACGTTCGTACGAACTCGTCTCCGCGCGCGAGGCGAGCCTCGCTCAGTACATGGCCTTCTACGACGTCACCCTCATGAACCCCAAGGTCCTCTGCGGGATGTTCTGCGGCGTGATGCTCGCGTTCGTCTTCTGCGCCATGACCATGGAAGCCGTCGGGCGCGCCGCCAGCGACATGATGATCGAATGTCGCCGGCAATTCGCCAAGATGCGGGCCTACCTCAAGAGCCAGGGCAAGGACGACGCCTTCGTCAAAGACCCCGCCAACTGGCCCAACCGTCCCGTCGATTTCGAAGGCACCAAGTACCCCGACTACGCCCTGTGCGTCAGCATCTCGACGGTGGGCGCACAGAAGGAAATGGTCATCCCCTCATTGCTCGCCATCGCAACGCCGGTCCTCGTCGGACTCGTCCTCGACGTCGGCGGCGTCATGGGACTGCTCGCCGGCGGATTGACCTCCGGGTTCGCCGTGGCCATTTTCATGGCCAACGCCGGCGGCGCCTGGGACAACGCCAAGAAGCTGATCGAGACCCACGGCACCATCACCGCCAAGATGTTCAAGGAAGACCCCAAGGTCCGTGAAACCGTCCCCGCGCCCATCCGCGACGACATCGCCAACCGCGCCGCCGAAGCCGCCGACGACTACATCGTCTACGGCAAGGGCAGCGAGGATCACAAGGCCGGTGTCGTCGGCGACACCGTCGGAGACCCCTTCAAGGACACCTCCGGACCGAGCCTGAACATCCTGATCAAGCTCATGAGCATGGTCAGCGTCGTGTTCGCCGGTCTGATCGTGAAGTTCGCCCCGATGATCGGAGAGTTGCTTGGCCTGCCCTAGTACTCCGACCCACGTGAATTGATGGGTCAAACGGTCCTCCTTTGCCGATTTGGGGAATGGATCCCATAGGCAAGGAGGCCGACGATGAAAAAGTATGTGGTGACGCTGACCGAGGAAGAGCGCGCGGGGCTGCG
>JAJDDR010000482.1 GCA_029260255.1 Phycisphaerae bacterium | reverse complement strand
TCCCGCGGCGCCGCCGACGAGGGCGAAACGACGACCAGCGCCAGGCACCCAACCCACGTTCTCATAGTTCTTCGGAACATCGCAGCGCTCCACGACCGGGTTCGTACGAACACCGGATCACTCTCTACGGACAATGCACTTCGTCAACCTCGACGATCGCCTCGTTGCTCACCACCGAGCCGCACTGGTTAGACACCTCGACGGTGTACGTGCCGGAATCACTCGTCCCGGCCGGCGAGATCGAAAAGAACGCCGTTGTGGCACCGTCGATCGCGACCTCGTCCTTGAACCACTGGTAGAACAGCGTTCCGCCATTGGCGATGGTGAACATGAACACGCTGTTTCCCGGACAGACGTTGGATCCGTTCGGCTGCACGGTGATCGTCGGCGAATCGTCGACCACCGTGACCATCGCGCCCGCGCTGGTGACGGACGCGTTCGCGTTGCTCACTTCGACCCTGTATGTCCCCGTGTCTCCGAGCGCCGCCGCCGCAACCGTGAGAGTCGCGGAGACCTCACCGTCCAGCACCGCGCCGTTCTTACGCCACTGATACTCCAGGTCGCTGCCCAGTGCGGAAACGGACAGGCTGAACGGCAACCCGACGCAGGTGCCCACGCTCTGCGGCTGCTCCTGTATCACGATGTACGAATAAACGGCCGCCGCGGTGACGTCATCCGCAACGACAACCGACGCCACGAGATCGCCGGACGCGCCCGGCGCGCCGTCAACCTGCCAATGCCTGAAGAACCGATCGTCGGCCGCCGCCGGCGCTGTCAGCGCCACTTCCGTGCCGTCGGGATAAACACGCACGAAGTCCGTCACCCCGTCCGCCTCGCCATAGACATCCACTTCCGACACGCCGATCGGCACGGCCGCCGCCCCCTGCGAAGTAATGTGCAACTCCGAGGTGACCGAGACATACGTCGCCGTCGCGACGGTGGCCGCCTCCATGGTGATCTCGATCTCGTTTTCCCCCTCGGGCAGATCCGAATCCTCGACGCGCCAGCGGACAAAATCCTCGAGCAACGTCGCGGGCGGCGCCGTCAGCGTCACCGTGACCCCCGGCTCGTAGCTGTTGCGAAACGGTGTGATGCCGCCGCCTTCGCCGAAGTAGTCCGCCGGCGTCACATCGACCGCGACGCCCGCCGTGCCTTCGCTTCGCGTGTCCAGCGTGTAGAGCAGGCCGGTAAACACCTCCTGCATTTGGGAGAAGTCGGGCAGATCAACGTCCCCGTCGTCATCGAAGTCGAACGTTGCGCACAGGTTGCTGCTCAGCCCGCCCGACGGCCCGCTCACACAGCCGGCGTACGACGCGTAGTCATCAAGGTCCACGTCCGTGTCGTCATCGGCGTCGCCGTTGGGCGTAGCCATACTGAGGTCCATCCGCGCCCGCCCCAAAGGGGTGCCGGCCAATGGCGGGAACCCGAGCGCTTCGGCGAAGTCCATCGACGCGACGATCTCGAATTCCGGCACCGTGAGCGCCCCGTTTCCGTCGTCGTACGAGATGTCGCCCACCGCGAAATCACCCAGCGACACGAGGAGGTCGAACACGGGCGATATCCTGAAGCGACCGAACAGGTGAAACTCCTCCGGCTCGTGCTCTGAGTCCCAGATGATGGAGAAATCGGTGAATTCCACCACCAGCGAGGGAGGCGGCGTGGAGTACGAAATCCCGCCGGCCAAGTCCAACCGCCCGTCACGGAATCCTGCGAACTCCCCGTCGCCGACGTTGATCGCGAATGTGGAGCCGTCGAGAACGAGCAGGCCGAGATCAAAACCCTCAGCCGGCTCGGCCGGTGAGTCGATCTCCACTATGGCGAGCCCGGCAATGAAGTCTTCGGACAACGAAAGAGATACCACTCCGCTCTTGACGCGCCGGACGGCCGCTTGGGAAGTGGACGCCGCGAGCAAGGAGATCACTGTCGTCGCAAGAATTGCACGACGCATGTTTCTCCGCCTCCTTTCCACGAAGGGTGCCCCACGCTGACGCCGGCATGGACTCACGAACCGCGTCAGAGGAGCGCCCGGTGATAGTGCGCCAAATAGTGTACCACGAAGTCCGCGCCTACGCCGGACGGATATGGCGGAATTACAATTCGCTACAACTCATCGCCGGGTACGAGACCTCTGCGAGAGTGTGGCACCGGTTTTCAACCGGTGGAATCGAGCTGGGGGCGCACGAGTGGTTTAGGAATCTAACGAAACGGCTTCCGCGTCGCGATGTCTTCCAGGTAGCGGTGCAGACTCTCATACGGCTCCGGGCGTTGCGAGACCGCGAGCGATTTTTTCAACGCGCTCAGCGCGTCGTCGGTGCGTTTCATCTGCTCGTACGTCCTCGCCTTCTGCTCCCACGCGTCCGATTCCATGTGCTTGTTGCCGTGCCGTGCCGCGAGCTCGATGCGATGATCGATACACTGCAGCGCATCGTGCGTCCTGCTCTGGATCAGGTGCATCTCGGCCATGTGCTCATATACCAGCGTCAGACCGTTCCAGAACTTCGTTCGCTCCAGCGTGCCCAGCGCGGCGTTGAACCAGATGGCAGCCTCGGAGTAGTCTTGCATCAGGCACGCGCAGCGCCCGATGTTCATCTGCGACACGCCGACCATCACCCGATCGCCGATCTCCTCAGCCAGCGACAGGGCGCGTTGATGGTACTCGCGCGCCTCCGTGTAGCGCTCCTGCTTCAGCAGAACGGACCCCATCCCATTGTAAGGCCAGACCATCGACGCCAGGTCGTTGAACTGCTTGCAGATGGCGATGGCGCGTTCGAACGCTCGCTCGGCGTCCTCCGTCTTGCCCAGCCGCATGACGACCATGCCCAGGTTGGCGAAGAGCTTGGGTGTTTCCGGCGTCGGTTGCCGGTCGCTGATCTCGGCCGCCCGATCGAGGAAGTCGTACGCCACCGCGTAATCGCCCTTGTAATAGTACATTGCCCCGAGGTTGCCGAGCGCCACCGCGAGGTTGGGCATGTCGTTGCGCTCCGCCGCGCGGCGCTCGTGGCGCTGGTGGTATTCGACGGCGCGATCGTAGTCGCCGAGGCGCGCATAGCAGGCGCCGATCAGGCTGATGGGCTCGTCGTACTCCGGGTCGAGTTCCTCCGCCTCACCGGCGTACGTTGTTGCGGTGTGATAGTCGCCGTCGGCGAACGCGCGCCGCCCGAGCACGTACTTCTTGTACGCCTCCAGGTTCGTCGGGCGAGCACGCGGACCCTCCTTCAAACCGCTGCGCTTCAGCGCCGGCGACAGTGCGTCGACGATCCGCTCGGTCAGGCGATCCTCGAGATCGAACAGCGACGACACCGGCCCTGACAACGTCGCCAGGTGCCTGGCGTCCGTGTCGTTCGGCGTGAACGCCTGTGCGATGATCCGAATGTCGTCGCCCTGACGCTGATAGCTGCCCGTAATCACGTGCCCCACGCCGGAAAGCCGCGCCGCGTCGGCGAACTGTGACCGCGTCGGCTCTTCAGCGGATGCGCCCGTTGTTTGCCTGATGATCGTCATCAGCGCCGACCGATCCGCGACGTGCGCCCCGTCCAATTCGGCGATGCGGCTCGACAGCGCCTCGGCGATCGCGTCACCGATCCACTCGTCCGATTCCCGGCGCGACAGATTCCGAAACGCCAGAACGGTTACGCCCGCGGAGTGCGCATCACCGGTGAGTGACACCTGGCACCGCGTCGACTCGTGATTGCGCAACGCGCGCTCCAACGCCTCGGCCGACTCGATGCGGTGCTCGCGGCGCTTCGCCAGACAGCACTCGATGATATCACGCAGCCACTCCGGAACGCCGTCGCGATCGGAGTCCTCCCACGCGACCGGCGCGCGCCGGTGCTTGCTGGCGATCTCCTTGAAATCCTTCCCCTCGAACAGCGGGTGCCCCGTCAGCAAGTGATACAGCGTCGCGCCAAGGCTGTAGATGTCCGCCCGGGCGTCCACCGCAAAACCCGACTCGAACTGCTCGGGCGGCATGTACAGCGGAGTGCCCACCACCTGCCCCAAGCCGGTGACGTGCGGGTCACCGTCCACACCCGCGACCTTGACCAACCCGAGGTCCATGATCTTGACGTGCCCGTCGCCCGTGAGCATAAGATTGCTCGGCTTGATGTCGCGATGAACCAACTCGTTCGCATGGATCGCTGCGAGACCGGCCGACGCCTGTCTCCCGATGTCAACGACCTGATCGACCCCCAACCGCCGTGCCTTCTGAATCACATGCCGCAGATTGTGACCGCTGATGTACTCCATGACGAAGTACCACGCGTCGTCGACGCAGTCGCAGTCGAACACCCGCGCCACGTTTGGATGATTGACGCGCACACCCGCCTTCGCCTCGTTACGCAGTCTCTGGTTTGCGACATCGGCCCAGAACTCGTCGTCGTTCGACACCAGCTTGATCACGCAAGGCTGGTCGAGATGCCGGTGATGCGCGAGAAGAAGCCGCCCCTGCGCCCCCGCCGCCAACACCCGAATGACCTGGTAGCGGTCGGCGCGAATCGCACCCCACTTTGCCGTCCACGATTCATCCAACAAATCGAGAACGGAATCTTCGCCGACTTCGACGGCGCTGGCGCGCTCCGGGAAGATGAACTTGCACCGCGCGCAACGCGTCAGCTCCGTCCCCAGGATGGGACTCGACTCGGCCGCCGCGCGGCAGTGCGGACAGGTCAAGAGTGTTCGCGATGAAGCAATCATGCGGCGCAGCTCAACCTCCAAGTCGGGTACGCCGATTCGCGCACCGACAACCACCGCTCCAGCTTGGGGCCGCTTTCCAATTCAGGACGCTGCTCGCGTGCCCGTCATTCTATGCGAATCTCACAGCCGCCGTAAGAGTGCGTCCGAGGAAGCACCGCCACCAGACCTAGGGCAAACTCCCCATTTGCGCACGCACGATCACGTCAGTTTCCCCAGCTTGACACGATCCTCACGCACATCTAGAGTGCCGCCGTCCACGACACACTTTCCCCCCCGGCGGACGAATGAGCGATCAATCCACCCAATCCTGTTCCGCGCGACGATCCCTCTACTTACTCGATGGACACTACCAGATCTACCGCGCCTACTACGCGCCCTTCGCGTCGCTCACCTCGCCCAGCGGTGAGCCCACGAAGGGCATCCACGCGTTCTGCGGCATGCTCTTCAACCTCATCCGCGTGAAGCGGCCGGACTACCTCGCCATGGTCATGGACGTGTCCGACGAGACCGTCTTCCGCCGCGACATCGATCCCGAATACAAAGCAAACCGAGAGCCGCCGCCCGAGGACTTCGGACCACAACTCGATCGCATCGTTTCGATCGTCGAGGCCATGGGCATCCCGATATTGCGCAAGCCGGGGTATGAAGCGGATGACCTGATGGCCACCATCGCCGAACAACTCGCCGGTGAGGACGTCGATGTCTTCCTCGTCAGCCGCGACAAGGACCTCCATCAACTCATCACCGACCGCGTGTACATGTACGACCCCACCAAAGATCAGCTTCTCGACGCCGATGAACTGTTTGCCACAAAGGGCTACACACCGCGACAAGCCGTCGAAATCCAAACCCTCACCGGCGATTCCGTCGACAACGTCCCCGGCGTCGTCGGCGTAGGTCCCAAGACCGCGCTCAAGCTGATCGACAAGTACGGCACCGCCCAGGCGGTCGTCGAAAACGCCGACAAGCTGACCGGCAAGCAACGCGAGCGCGTCAGGGAATTCGCCCCCCGCATCGATGACACGCGCCGACTCGTCACTCTCCGCCGCGACGTGCCGTTGGATTTCGATATGGAGCCCGCGCGCTTACGCGACATTCCCATCGACGCCGTCCGTCCGATCTTCGACGAACTGGGCTTCACCAGACTGCGCGAGCAACTCGAGGCGCTCGCCGAGGACGAGAAGCAGGAAGAGAGCACGCAAGCGCCCGTACCCGCACCCCCGGACGTAACGAGCAATTACGAACTGATCGATACACCCGACAAGCTTGACGCGTTCGCCGCGCGACTTGCCGGCGTGAAGACGTTCGCCTTCGACACCGAGACCACGAGCCTCAACCCGGTCAGCGGCCACCTGGTCGGATTGTCGTTCTCTTGCGAAGCAGGGACCGGCTGCTACATCCCCGTTCGTGCCGCCATCGGCGACGCGCTGCCCCTCGCGACGGTCGTCGAGAAGCTCAAGCCCATCTTCGAAGACCCCGCCGTCACCAAGTGCGCCCAGAACCTCAAGTTCGACACGCTCGTCCTGCGCCAGGTAGAACTCAGCGTCGAAGGCCCGACGTTCGACACCATGATTGCCGCGTTCCTGCTCGACCCCCTGCGATCGTCACACGGTCTCGACGCCCTGAGCCGCGACCTCCTCGACCACACCATGATCCCCATCTCCGACCTGATCGGCAAAGGCAAGAACCAGATCACCATCGACCAGGTCGACACCGCGCGCGTCGGCGAGTACGCCTCCGAAGACGCCGATTTCACCTGGCGACTCTACGAGTACCTCCAACCCCGCATCGCCGAGTCGCCACTCGAATCCGTATTCCGAGACGTCGAAATGCCCCTCGTCGCCGTACTCGCCGAGATGGAGCACAACGGCATCGCGCTCGACACGGCCGCGCTTGCCGACATGAGCGACGTCATGGCCGACCGCCTCCTGGAACTGACCGGGCAGATCCACAAGCATGCCGGCTACGACTTCAACATCGACTCCACAAAACAACTTGCCGTGGTCCTCTTCGACGAACAGAGCCTCGAAGTTGTCCGCAAGACGAAAACCGGGCGCAGCACCGACGCCGAGACCCTCTCCACCCTCGTCGCCACTACCGACAACCCCATCCCGAAGCTCGTCCTCGAATACCGCGAACTCACCAAGCTCAAGGGGACATACGTCGACACGCTCCCGCAGATGATCTGCGAGCGCACGAATCGCATCCACAGCTCGTTCCACCAGACCGGCGCCGTCACCGGGCGCTTGTCGTCGAGCAACCCGAACCTGCAGAACATCCCCGTTCGCACGGAAATGGGCCGACGCATTCGCGCCGCCTTCGTGGCGGGAGAGCCGGGAAACGTGCTGCTCGCCGCCGACTACTCCCAGGTCGAGCTGCGCGTCCTTGCCCATTTCTGCGGCGACGAGAATCTCCGGCAGGCCTTCCGCGACGATCACGACATCCACGCCTTCGTCGCCGCCCAGGTCAACGGCGTCGACCCCGCGGACGTGTCGAAAGAGCAGCGAGCAGCCGCCAAAGCCGTCAACTTCGGCATCATCTACGGACAGACCCCGTTCGGTCTCTCGCGCGCTCTGGGCATTCCCGTCTCCGAAGCCAAGGCTTTCATCGACACCTACTTCCTGCGCTATCCCGGCATTCGCTGGTTCATTGATCGCTGTGTCAAGGAGGCCCGCGCCCGCGGCTACGTCGAGACCATCGCCGGTCGCCGCCGCCCGGTCCCCGAACTCAGCTCACGCAACAAACAGCAGGTTTCCCTCGGCGAGCGCATCGCCGTCAACACCGTCGTACAGGGCAGCGCCGCCGATCTCAT
>JAJDDR010000481.1 GCA_029260255.1 Phycisphaerae bacterium | reverse complement strand
TTGAAAACCGGTGCCACACGTGTTCGGCGAACCACAATCGTTCAGCAGCAAAAAGCGTGCCGCGTGCGTTGTCGGCCGTTCGGGATGTAGATACACTGCCGGCGTCGGTGCCGCGAGGGGGCGTTGTTTGTTGCGGTTGGCGAGCACGTGTCCTTGGCGCGCCATTTGCGGATAGATACATAGAAGTTTGTTGCCGCTTCGGCTCAGACCGTGCGCGTCTCGGCGTGCGTGGCGGTCGCGCGGTCAAAGGAGACGGATCCACCATGCACGAGCGCTTTTCTGACCGCGCCCGGCACGCCATGGCGCTTGCCAATCTGGAGGCGAGCAAGATGGGGCACAATTACCTCGCGCCGGCGCACCTGATGCTCGGTCTCATTGCCGAGGGCGCGTGCGTTGCGACCGAGGCGCTGCGCGTCCTGGACGTTGACCTGAACGCCGTACGGGATGAAGTTTGCGCGCAAATGCGATCGGGTGACGGCGAGCCGTCGCCGGCGCGGCGTGCCCATTCCAAGGAACTCAAGGAGGTCATCGCCTTGGCCATCGCCGAGGCGCGCAAGCTGCACCACCGGTATGTCGGAACAGAGCACCTGGTGCTCGGGCTTCTCGAACACGCCGACAGCATTCCGTCGAGGGTGCTCCACGGGCAGGGCATTGATGTTCCGACGCTGCGCGAGAAGGCGCTGGCCATGCTCCGCTCGAGTGCCGATGTTTCTCAAGACGTGAGTCACTCGAGGCACGGAGATTTCGAGTGGGTCCATCAGCAGGAACTCGCCAAGGCCTTTCGATCACCGATGTTCTGGCACACGATGATCCTGGCCGTGGACTCCGCCAATCGCCTCGGCGCCGGTGAGATAGCGCCGCAGCACCTCTTGCTTGCGTTGCTGCGCGACACGTCCAACGGTATCGCCGCCCTGCTCTGCGAGAAGGACGTGACGATCGACTGGCTTCGCGAGCGCATGGCTGCCGACAGTGAAACCTAGCGTGGCGCCTTGGAAACGATGACGTGTTTCTGAACCGAGCCGCGACCGTAGGAGAGCGGTCCTGAGTGTGTCTTAGCGTGTCCCCTCGCTCACGGTCGGGGCTCGGAAAAGGGCTCTCGGGCTGAGACACTCCACGAGAGAGTATCGCGTCGCCGAGGCGGCGCGCTGATTCAATGATCGTTCGCTCAACATGGAAAAGGAGTGCAAACAATGCTGAGACTTCCGCGAACCGTGGGCTCGGTCGGATGCGTGGTGGTTGTGATCGCCGCCGCTGAGTCGCTCGCCGGACCGACCGCTTTTTCCCGCCTCAGCGACGCGAGCAAGGAGTGCATCTCCTGCCACAGAGAATCCGACCCCGGTATCTTCGCGCAATGGGGTGAGAGTCGGCACTACCGCGCCAACGTCGGGTGCTACGAGTGCCACCAGGCGAAGCGGGGCGAGGTGGACGCGTACGAGCACTTCGGAAAGTACATCGCCATCATTGTGTCGCCCACCGACTGCGGCACGTGTCATGAGAAGGAAGCCGGTGAGTTCCTTGCGTCTCACCATGCCAAGGCCGGGCGCATCCTCGGGTCACTGGACAACCGTCTCGCCGAGGTTGTCGAAGGCAACCGTGGTCTGAAGACGGATGGCTTTCCGGACGGCGTGTCCGCGGCGGCGGTCAACGGTTGCTGGCAGTGTCACGGTTCGATCATCAAGGTGCTCGATGAAGGAGCACTCGATCCCGCGACGTGGCCTAACACGGGTATTGGTCGCATCAACCCGGACGGCTCCGAAGGGTCATGCTCTGCGTGCCACTCGCGGCATGCGTTCTCGGCCGCACAGGCGCGGCACCCGGACAATTGCGGCAAGTGTCACATGGGACCGGATCACCCGCAGAAGGAGATCTACTACGAGTCCAAGCACGGGATCGCGTTCACAGCGTTCAAGGACAAGCTCAACATGGACCGCCCCAAGTGGGTCGTTGGCGAGGACTATCACCTCGCGCCAACCTGCGCGACGTGCCACATGAGCGCGACGAAGGATCAGCCGGTCACGCACGACGTGGGCATGCGGATCAGTTGGAACAATCGCCCGATCGTCTCGGTGCGCCCGGAGGTGTCCGACGCCAAGCTCGGGCTCCCCGGCAAGGACGTCCCCTGGACGGACCGCCGCGACAACATGAAAAACGTCTGCCTGAACTGCCACGACACCCAGTGGGTGGACAACTTCTACGTGCAGTACGACGGGCTGATCGAACTCTACCACGAGAAGTTCGCCAAGCCGGGCAAGGCACTGATGGCGCTGGCCAAGCCGCTGATGAAACCGGCCGCGTTCAGCAACAAGCTCGATTTCATCTGGTTCGAGCTCTGGCATCACGAGGGGCGGCGCGCTCGCCACGGTGCCGCGATGATGGGACCCGACTACACACATTGGCACGGTACCTACGAGATCGCCAGGAACTTCTACACCGAGATGATCCCCGAACTCGAAGAACTCGTGCATCGCGGCAGGGCAAGCGGCGACGCGCGAGCGGCGGCGGCGGCCGAAGAACTCCACGCCAAGCTTCGCGAGGTTCTCGAATCACCCAACCATCGTTGGTTTGAGAACAAGATGGATCCCGCCGAAGCCGCCAAACGAAAGAAATCGTCCGAGGAATTCAAGGCACGCTACAAATAGCGGACCGCACGGCGCTGAGGAGTGCCCCGCGACAACCTGCGTGGGGCACCCGCGAGCGCCGCACTGCATCCGTCGGTGATTTCTGTGGCGGCCCGCCCTGCGCAATGACTACAATTAGACGCGGGCCGAATAGGAGTCACGGGATGTTCTCGACGGGTCGCGCGGTCGCGCGTTTTCTCATCATTGGAGTCTTGCACTTTGCCCAAGCCTACGGCGCGCCGATCACCGGCGGCGACGCGCCGACTCTGTTCGGCAACCCGGAATTCGGAGTCGGGCTCGCGCCGCGTTTCGTTACCGCGGGCGATCTGAACGCCGACGGCCGCCCCGATCTGGCTATTCCGAACTACGACGGCGACAATGTGTCGGTTCTCATCAATCACGGCGACGGGACCTTCGGTGACGATGTCCGCTACCGCGTCGGCAGCAGACCGTTGTCGGCAGCCATCGACGACGTGGACGGCGACGGTGACCCCGACCTCATCGTCGTCAACCAGGGCGACATTTTCTTCCCCCGGTTCATGGTCTCCGTGCTGCTCAACAACGGCGACGGCACGTTCGCGGACGACCTGATGTTTCGTGTCGGTGTCACGCCCTTGTCCGTGGCGGTCGGGGATCTGAACGGCGACGGGCACCTGGACATGGCCGTTGCCCACGCGGGGGTTCCGTCGGGTGTCTCGATCCTGGTCAACCGCGGTGACGGCCGGTTCTTCAAGCCGATCAACTATGCGACGGGAGGCGGCACGTTTTCCGTGGTCGTCAGCGACTTTGACTTGGACGGCGATAACGATGTGGCGGCCGTCAACTTTCTCGACAACAACGTCGTGATCCTGTTCAACGGCGGTCTGGGGCGTTTTACGACGCGCGCGTCCTACGCAGTCGGGAGCGTGCCGCGGTCGGTGTATGACGCCGACGTCAATGATGACGGCTTGACTGATCTGGTCGTCGTGAATCAGGGCGACGCGGCCGTCGGGATTCCGGGCGACATCTCCGTTCTGATCAACGAGGGCGACGGTATCTTCGCCAACGACGTGCGGTACGACGCCGGCATCGGTCCGTGGTCCGCGGCCATCGCGGATCTCGACGGGAATCTGTCGCTCGATCTCGCCGTGGTCAATGTCGTCAGTCAGGATCTGTCGGTGCTGCTGAACAACGGCGCCGGCACATTCGGACTCGACACCGTGTTCAACGCCGGGATCACGCCCCGCTCGGTCGCCGCCGGTGACCTCGACGGCGACGGGCACGTCGACCTCGCAACGGCGAACGTGGGCGGCGACAACGTGTCGGTCCTTTTCAACGAGGGTGACGGGCGTTTTGCATCGGACGCGACCCACCGCGCCGGCAACGCGCCGTGGAACGTCAACGTCGCTGACTTCGACGGAGACGACGACCCGGACCTGGCCGTCGCGAACTTCAGCAGCCAGAACGTCTCCATCCTGCTGAACAACGACGACGCCACATTTGCGAGCGAGGTTCGATACGCCGCCGGTGAGGGAGCAGTGTCGGTCGCAAACGGAGACTTTGACCGCGACGGGGACGCCGATCTTGCGGTGGCCAACTTCTTCGACAATACGGTTTCGGTGCTGTTGAACCACGGCGACGGCACGTTCGCCATCGACGCGACGCTGCCGGTGGGGCTCGGACCGTGGTCGGTCGCCGTCGGGGACATCGACGGTGACGGCAACGCGGATATCGCGGCGGCCAACTCCGGCGACCTCTTCGTGGTTGACGAAACCGTCTCCGTGTTCTTCGGACTGGGTGACGGTACTTTTGCGGGCGAGGCCGTGTTCTTGGTAGGGCTCGCGCCGTTTTCGGTGGCTATCGGCGACGTCAACGGTGACCTGCGCGCCGATCTGGTGACGGCCAACTTCTTCAGCAATGACGTTTCCGTCCTGCTCAATGACGGCGACGGTGGCTTTGAACCGGAGCGCGCCTACGCCGTGGGCGTGGCGCCCACCTTCGTGGCCATCGGCGATCTCGATGACGACGGCCGGAGTGATCTGGCGGTGCCGAATCTGGGCGTTTTCGGCGATCCCGGGCGAACCATCTCGGTGCTGTACAACGCCGGGGGCGGCCTGTTCGCCGAACAGGTGACGTACGAAGTGGGTGCCGGACCGATGTCACTCGCCATTGCCGATCTGGACAACGACGGGCGACCCGACCTCACCGTGGGCAATATCGAGGGCGACAACATCTCGGTCCTGATCAACGGCGGCGACGGTACTTTCGGTCAAGCCATGTCATTCGGCGCGGGCGCCGACCCGAGTTCGGTGGTAGCGGCCGATCTCGACGGAGACGGCGACACCGATGTCGCGACGGCCAACAGTGCCGGCGACGACGTCTCGATTCTGCTGAACCGCTTGATTCGCCCCGAGCGATCGAGTGCGAACATCAGCGCGTCTGGGCGATAGTGCGATCCCCCGGAAAAGATGCCGTTTTTCTGAACTGAGATGGGGATTCATCCCGCGGCTTGGAATAAGGTGTCTCGACAGCTTCTGCGCGGGAACGATCACGGAATCAACGCCGGTGTTGCGGTGATGGCGCCCGGTGTCGTTGCGCTGGCGTCGATCCGCCCGTTGCCGGGGAACTCCCGCGATCAACGTGACAATAGCGTTTGACGCGCCGCGGGAAGGTGGCAACAAGTGGAGAGGAAGCTCACTAGTACTCCGACCCACGTGAATTGATGGGTCAAACGGTCCTCCTTTGCCGATTTGGGGAATGGATCCCATAGGCAAGGAGGCCGACGATGAAAAAGTATGTGGTGACGCTGACCGAGGAAGAGCGCGCGGGGCTGCG
>JAJDDR010000049.1 GCA_029260255.1 Phycisphaerae bacterium | reverse complement strand
CGCCTAATCGCCGCTGATCCCAAGCCGAATCGCCCGCCCTCGAAAAAAACGGCTGTGCACGCTCCCCGGAAGGACACGCTCGGCCGAGAACGCGACGTGTAAGGCCGACCTTGAAATGAAGGAGTACCAACTTCGGAAGCTGAAGGGCCTAACGCAGAAAGGTGCCACCAATGATATGGAACTGACCCAGGCAGCGACCCACGTCAGAATTGCTGAAGCCCGGTACGCCAAGGCGGTCGCCGAAAGTGATCTCGGACCGGGCGTTGTCGATTTGGCGAAACAAGAAGTGCAGCTCGCTCGCGAGAACGCTAGGCTGGCGAGTTTGCGAGCAGAGCAATCCTTGTTGGAGAGAGACCGGAAGCTCATCGAACTTGCGGGAGAACTCAAACGCGTTGATCGACAGATCGATGATGTCCACCGCCAGCTTATGGAAAGCGACATTCGGGCAACGGTTTCCGGAACCATCGTTGGGTTGCAGACGCGACATGCAGGGGAATTCGTCAGCCCTGGGGATATCATCGCGACAATCGTACCGAATGAGACTGAGTTGGAGGCGGAGGTACTTGTGCCTGACTGTGATATCGCATTCATCCAGGCCGGACAGCGCGTGTCGATTCGCTTGGCGGCGTTGCCGCATGGTCAGTATGGGCATTTGGATGCCCAAGTTATGGAGGTAAGCACAGATGTAGTAGTCTCCCGCGGTGGAAGTCAGACATTTGTAATTCGCTGTAAGCTCGCGACTCAGGCCATTCGTGCACGAGGAAGGAGCTTGAGGATGCGCCCAGGAATGACCGGCGAAGCGAGCATCGTGACGCATCGGCAGTCACCACTTTCGCTACTTACGGGAAAGCTGAAGAACTGGCGTGACTCGATGTAGGGCGCGACTTTTCGCAGCTGCCCAGGTTGGCATTCGTGGCGGTTCTCACGATCTGTAATTCAAAGAGGGGATTGCTGTCACCGATTGACACCGCGCCGCCGCCGGGGCGATTCGGTCGTCAAGTGCGCCCCTTGTGTCACTCCGCGACATCGCGCGGCGCCCTGGCACCCCGTGGCCTCGCTTGACATCCCTCACTGACCGCCACGTTCGCCCACCGCGTCCAGGATGAGCTGTTTGGATGAGGCGGGAAGCCCGGACCATGCCTCGATGACATGAGCGAGATGCTCGTCGGTGCAGAGCGACACCAAGCAGGACGCCAAGCCCTCCTGGCCGACGCGCGTAAGCGCTTGTCGTAACAGTACTTGCAGATCCAGGGTTCGAGGTTCGATTCCCCCCGCCTCGGGCCGTAGTCCGCGTACTACGCCGCACCTTGCCCGGGTCGCACCGGCATCCCGCATCATCGGTCGACGAACGAGGTTGGACGCGGGGTCAAAGGTCGCTTCGAGCGATGGACGCTGCGACGGACTGGGCTTGCTGCAGCGGCGCCACACGGGTGCGGGCCGGCTGTAATCCTGCGCCAGAGCGCTCCGTTTTGCGCCAAAGTCCGTTCCGGTTCAGACCCCCGGCCGACCCCAAAAACCACGATCCCACCCGCGGATCGCGCATGCGAAATGACGAAACGAAGCCATTTTGCATCAACACTTTATCTTCCGCCGAAGGCGATCAGGCGCGCACACCGCCCCGGCACCAGTACCAACGCCATCACAGTCACCAGCGGGCGAAAACCCCCAGCGGACGCGGCCAACTTCGCGACGTGTGCGAAACGGAATTCACGGTTCAATCCTCCGCCCCAGAATGGAATGCCCCCATCATGCGAATCCCCACAGTCCGATTCCACGACAATCCGCGATCCCCTCGCCCCACGTCCCCTTTTCGACTTTCCTCCCCCCGCGTACTCGGACCGACAATGACTGCACATCGCGTCGCAAGGACGCTACAATGGAGCGGAAAGATAGCCCGCGGCGCCCGATGTCCGGCCGTCGGTTCGCGGTCAGAGGAGGAAAAGAAGTGCGATCCACATGCCTAGCATTGGCGCTGTGCGCAGCTCTGTTGATGACCATTCCGCGCGCGGCGAGCGCAGAGCACCCGGCGCCCACATCGGGCGATGGGTACACGTTCGCTCCCGATGACGGCACGCTGATCTCCGGGCCGAGTTCCGTGCCGGAGGGAGGGTTCCCGTCGCCGGGTCCCGACGTGATCGTCGGCGTGGTGTCCAACACCACGCAGTACGGGCGTACCGGAGCGATCGGTGTCGGCACGGTCGGCCTGTCCCATCGCACGGAATCCTGCAACAAGGGGGACGCGCCCTATCACTGGTTCCCGTTGCCCAACGTCGATCATCCGATGATCGCGATGAACCTCTACCGCCTGCGACCGATCAACGGTAGCCAGCGGTTTGAACAGATCGGCTACTCGTGGATCAAGCACGCGTTCAGCGTGTTCGAAGGCAACGCGTGTGGTTTCGGATGCCAGTCAACCGGCACGACGACCATGCTGGGCGTCGGCTGTTCCGACCCCTACAGCAGTTCACTGAACGGCGGTCAGTGCGGTCTCGGGCCGCGCTCGGCGGTCAACCCCTACACCGGCGTCATTCCGGGAGGCGTGGGCCTCGGCGGCTCGCCATGCGCATCGCTCAATCATCCCGCGCGTGACCACCGAGGCCACGTGCACGACGGCATCTCGCATCGCGTGCAGGTGCGCGACGTCGATCTGATGCCCGAGCTGAACCCCGGTGCGCGATACTTCAGCGAGGCCGTTTACGTCGGCCCGCACGAGTTCACCGATCCCGACGCGTTCGCGAATCAGAACATGCACAACAACGCCTCCTACCGGGAGGTGACCGTGACGGGCCCCGACTTCGTGGGGCGGTTCACCTTCGGCGAGGTCGGCAGCACGATCAACGAGGAGCCGGCGATCGCGGCCTGGGGAACGGCGACCTTGCACACAATCGAATCGGTGCCCGGGGTCGACGGCCGGGCGTTTCTGGCTTCAAAATCCGTATCGATCGGCGGCGGGCAATGGCATCACGAATTCGTCATCTTCAACTTCAACCTGGACCGGTCGATCGGATCGCTGAGCGTACCGCTTCCTCCCGGCGCGACCGCGAGCGACATCGGATTCTATGCGCCGGCACACCACGCGCCGGAGTTGCATGCGTCGACCTACTCGGATGATCCGTGGACGGTGGATCTCTCGGGTGGCGCGGTCACCTGGTCGACCGAGGACTTCACGATCAACCCCGATGCCAACGCGATCCGGTGGGGCACGGCGTACAACTTCCGCTTCGACACCAACGTACCGCCCGTCGAGACCACCGTGACGGTGGGAATGTTCAAGACCGGCGAGACGGTCGAAGTGATCCTGCCGTTCATACCACCAAACTGTCTTGGCCCCGAGGACTGCGACGACGGCACACCGTGCAACGGCGACGAAGAGTGCCTCGACGGCGACTGCCAAAAAGCGGCGCTCGTCGACTGCAACGAAAACGGAGAGCCCGACCTCTGCGAAATCGAGGCCGGTACGGCCGACGACATCAACGCCAACGGCATCCCCGACCAATGCGAGCAACTGGGCGATTTCGACGACGACGGCGATGTCGACCTCATCGATTACGAACAGTTCCTGGTTTGCGTGGACCTGTTCGGGGGCGGGGAACCCATGCGGTGTGCCGTGTTCGACTTCAACAGCAACGACGCCATCGACTTGACCGATTTCGGCGTGTTCCAGCGGTTGTTCACCGGTGCCCCGCAGTGCCCGTTGATCACCGGCGCGGGAACAAACCCCGGACCCGGCTCGGGCGACATCGTCCCGGTCACCGTCGACTTCCCCGGCGCGAGCGGTTCGGTCGTCATCCACCCGTGCCTGCCGATCTTCGGGTGCATCGAGATCACCATCAACGCCGGCACAAAGGGGCTGCTCAACTTCGCCTGTGGTGATCAGATTGACTTCGGCAACGTGCTATTCAACGACGGCGTGGGCGGCCCGCCCAACGACGCGGGCGAAGTTACGTTCGACCGAGGTATCGACTTCGCGTGCGGCCAACCGTTCAACGTGGTTTTCTCGCTTCCATGCAACATAGCCGTCTCGGCGCCATGACCGGCACCATGCAAGACCGGACAACACCGTACGGTTTTGGTACGCTCGGGTGACAACTTCTTACACGCACCAACCGTACAATCAGGCGCGTCGCGGGCCGGGCCGAGCTTCCAGTCCCGCGCGACATCCGACAGGCCGTTGACGATCGGCGGCCGGCGCGCTAAATGGACCGCTAACTCCGTGTTGTGGTTCGACGTGTGAGTCCAGTTTGTTGTTCAGGAAGAAAGCCGAATGAAAAACCAGATGTTCGTACGGAGTGCGTGCGCACTCACCCTGTGTGTCGCAATCGTCAGGCCGGTACTTGCGGGTGACGCGCTTGAACCGATCAGCAACGTCGAAGGGATTACCGAGTATCGACTCGATAACGGATTGCAGGTGCTCCTGTTCCCCGACTCGTCGAAGCAGACGGTCACGGTCAACGTGACGTACATGGTCGGCTCGCGCCACGAAGGTCGCGGCGAGACGGGCATGGCTCACCTGCTCGAGCACATGGTATTCAAGGGAACACCCACCCACGATGACATCTGGAAGTCGCTCGAGGACCACGGCGCCCGCTTCAACGGCACGACCTGGCTCGATCGCACGAATTACTACGAGACGCTCCCGACGACCGAGCCGGGCAATCTGGAATGGGCGCTGACCATGGAAGCCGACCGCATGGTCAACAGCAAGATCAGCCAGGAGGATCTCAGCACGGAGTTCTCGGTGGTGCGCAACGAGTTCCAGATGGGCGAAAACAACCCCGTCGGCGTTCTGTGGCAGCGGATCGTCTCCGCCGCGTACATCTGGCACAACTACGGCAAATCCACCATCGGATCCAAGAGCGACATCGAGCGCGTGCCCGCGTCGAGCCTCAAGAAGTTCTACAAGAACTACTATCAACCCGACAACGCGATGCTGGTCGTGGCCGGCAACTTCAAAAACGCCGAGGCGCTCGAGCTCGTGCAGAAGCACTTCGGTGCGATTCCGCGCCCGCAGCGCACGCTGGACGAAACCTACACCGTCGAGCCCATTCAAGACGGCGCGCGGCACGTCGAACTCCGGCGCGTCGGCGACGTGGCCGCGTGCGGCACCGTTTACCACATCTGTGCCGCCTCGCACCCCGACTTCGCCGCGATCGACGTCATTCAAAACATACTGACCGAGGAGCCCTCCGGGCGGTTGTACAAGGCGCTCGTCGAGTCGGGCATGGCCGCCAGCGTGTTCGGCATCGGCTTCGGGCTGAAGGAACCGGGTTTCATTCTGAACATCGCCGAGGTCCGGCTGCAGGATCCGGTCGACCCGGTGCTCGACAAGATGGTCGAGGTCATCGAGGGGCTCGGCGAGAATCCGATCACCGACGATGAGGTCAAACGGGCGAAGAACCGCCTTCTGAAGAACATCGAACTCGCCCTGAAGAGCAGCGGACGAATCGGCGTCGAACTCAGCGAGTGGGCTGCCGCGGGCGACTGGC
This sequence comes from Phycisphaerae bacterium, assembly GCA_029260255.1. Lineage (GTDB taxonomy): Bacteria > Planctomycetota > Phycisphaerae > UBA1845 > UBA1845 > OFTM285. Next base: position 12,361 of record JAJDDR010000049.1, on the reverse strand, counting down.
GACTGTTCTTCCTGCACCGCGACCGGATCGAGACCATCAACTCCGACCACGTGCGCCGCGTCGCGGCTCACTACTTCAAGGCGACGAACCGAACGAGCGGCACCTTCTATCCCGAAAAGAAGATCGATCGCACCGAAGTCCCCGAGACGCCGAACGTACTGGCGCTGGTTCGCGACTACGAGGGCACGGAAGCGCTCTCGGAGGGCGAGGAATTCGAAGCCACGCCGGACAACATCGAGAGCCGCGTGACGCGCAAGACGCTCGCCGGCGGCATGAAGCTCGCCCTGCTCCCGAAGGAGACGCGCGGCGACGCCGTGAACGCCGTGCTTACCATGCGTTTCGGCAGCGAGCGCGACATCAAGGGGCGGCAGGATGCGTTGGGTCTCGTGCCGCAGATGCTCATGCGCGGCAGCAAGACCCACACGTACCAGCAGATACAGGACAAGCTGGATGAACTGAAAGCGTCCGTCCGCGTGAGTGGCGGCGACGGGACGGTCAACGTCAACATGCAAACCGACCGCGAACACCTGCCGGCCGTTGTCGAACTGGTCGGCGAAGTCCTGAAAGAGCCCGTCTTCGCAACCGACGAGTTCGAGGTCGTGAAGAAGGAGGGCCTCGCCGCATTGGAGCAGCAACTCTCCGACCCGCAAGCCCTGGCGTTCAAGAAGATCATGCGCCACATGAATCCCTATCCGCGCGACGACGTGCGGTACATACCGACGGTGGCCGAGTCCATCGAACGGCTCAAGGCCGTTGATGCCGACGACCTGCGGGCGATCCACAAGGAACTCTACGGAGCCAGCGACAGTTGCATCACCGTCGTGGGCGACTTTGACAAAGCCGAAGTCGTCGCCGCAGCCGAGAAGATGATGGGCTCGTGGAAGTCACCCAGACGCTTCAAACGCATCGAGACCGAGTTCCGCGGCGACATTCAGGGCGGTGAGGATGTCATCCTCACGCCCGACAAGAAGAACGCGATGGTCGCCTGTGCGGTCAACATCGAGATGCGCGACGACGATCCGGAGTACCCCGCGCTGCACCTGGCCAACTACGTCCTCGGCTCCAGCGCAAAGTCCCGTCTGCTCGAGCGAATGCGGCAGAAGGAGGGACTGTCCTACGGAGCCGGGTCGGGCTTCATGGCCGACAGTGAGGATCGAAACGCGTTCTTCTTCGGCTACGGTATCTGCGCGCCCGACAAGGCCGACCAGGCGTACGACTCGATGCTCGACGAGTTCGCCATCCTGGTACGCGACGGCATCGGCGCCGAGGAACTCGCCAGCGCAAAGGCAAGCTACGCGTTGCAGGTCAAGACCAAACTCGCCTCCGACGGTGCCGTCGCCCGAATGCTCAACGAGGGGCTGTACCTCGAGAGAACCATGGCGTTCCAAAAAGACCTCTCCCAGAACGTGCAGGATCTCACGCCTTCGCAAGTTCACAAGGCACTGAAGAAACACCTGAATCTGGCCCGCATGATGAAAGTAAAAGCCGGCGACCTCAAACCAGCCGCCGTCGACTGACCGGGCGACGTCCTCGCCAATCGGGCGGCGACGCCATAGACTCTCGGGCATGTTCGCCGTCGCGTTCGCTGCCCTCGCCGGCTCGTTTGTTCTTTCGTTGACCGCCACGTATGTCGTTCGGCGGACGGCGCGAGCGAAGGGCTTCGTCGACCAACCGGGTGGGCACAAGCAGCACGGAACGCCCGTGGCACTTGGCGGCGGGATCGCCATCACCTGCGCGGTCTGCCTGCCGGTTCTCGCGGTGATCGTGGCGGCACAGGCGGCCGTACGATTCGGCGTGCCCGACTGGGTCCCCGAATTCATCCACACGCACGCGGGGGGCGTCGCGCTGAAGGCGCCGGAAGCCGCGGCGATCGTCTGCGGCGCGGTGCTGCTGCACCTCATGGGCCTCATCGACGACGTTCGACCGATCGGACCGACGCCGAAGTTCGCCGCGCAGGCGACAGTCGCTCTGGTGCTCGCGGGCGTGTTCGAGATCCGCCTCCTCGAGTTGGAGGTACTGCCCGAATGGCTGTCCGTCGTCGTCACCGCGCTGTGGATCGTGCTCATCACCAACGCGTTCAATTTTCTGGACAACATGGATGGGCTCTGCGCCGGTGTGGCGGCCATCGCGGGCACCATCTTCGCGCTGGCTGCGATGGGCGGCGGGCAGATCTTCGTGCCCGCGATGATGCTCCTGCTTGTCGGCGCGCTGCTGGGTTTCCTGGTGTTCAACTTCCCACCGGCGTCGATCTTCATGGGTGACGCCGGGAGCCTTGTCGTCGGCTACCTGATGGCCGTCCTCATCGTGCTCACGACGTTCTACAACCCGACGCAGAAGCTCAGCCCTGCGGGCGTGCTGCTTCCGATCATCGTGCTGGCGGTTCCGCTGTACGATGTGACCAGCGTCGTCGCCCATCGCCTCCGCGCGGGCGTGAGCATCTTCCGGGGAGATCACCGTCACTTTTCGCACCGCCTCACCCAGCGCGGGCTGACCCCGCGCGCCGCGGTCTTCACCATCTACCTCGCCACCGCCGCGACGTCGCTTCCGGCGATACTATTGCCGCACGCTGACTGGCCGACCGCCGCCTTGATCTTCGCCCAGTGCCTCTGCATCGTGCTTGTCATCGCCATCCTGGAGCATATGCGACCGGAAGAACCGTGAGTGTTTGAAAACACAACCGTTGCGCCGTAGAGTGGTTGCAATGAACGAGCAAACACTTCGAGCGTTGTTGGAGGAGATCAAGACCGGGTCGCTTGGCATCGAGGATGCCGTCGCGCGTATGCGCGGGTTGCCGTTCGAAGACCTCGACTACGCCAAGGTGGACCACCACCGGTCGATCCGATGCGGCGCTCCCGAGGTCATTTACTCCGAGGGCAAGACCGTCGACCAGGTCTTGGGAATCGTCGACCGGATCATCAATTCCGGCGAGAACGTGCTCGCCACCCGCGCCTCACGGGAGCAGTTCGATGCGGTATCGGCCCATGAGCCTCGCGCCGTGTACCATGCCGCCGCGCGAACCATCACCGTCCGCCAGCGGGAGGCATCGCCGGCCAGCGGCGTGATCGCGGTCGTCTCGGGTGGCACGAGCGATGAGCCCGTGGCCGAGGAGGCAAGGGTGACTGCGGAGTTCATGGACCAAAACGTCGCAACGTATTATGACGTCGGCGTCGCCGGGATCCACCGGCTGTTGGCCCATCGGGATGCGCTGCAAAGCGCCAACGTCGTCATCGTGGTGGCGGGGATGGAAGGCGCGCTGCCCAGCGTGGTCGGCGGACTCGTCGCCGCTCCGGTGATCGCCGTTCCGACGAGCGTGGGCTACGGGGCGAGCTTCGGCGGCGTGGCGGCGCTGCTCGCGATGCTGAACAGTTGCGCGTCCGGCGTCACGGTGGTGAATATCGACAACGGATTCGCCGCCGGCTACACGGCCGCCCTGATCAACCGCGTCGGAGCGAGAGCCCACGGTGGAGACCGGGGCGTCGCCGAAGCCCACTAAAGCCGACGCCGGGAGTTTCGGATTGAACGTCGCTATTCCATCGTTTCCGGCGCGCGCTTCCGACGCCCACAAGGGATCGGTCGGGCGTATCGTCATCGCCGGCGGGCGGTTTGACGAACTGGGCATGGTCGGCGCACCGGCGCTTGCGGCCAACGCCGCGTTCCGCACCGGTGCGGGGTTGGTGCAGATCATCACGACCCAGCAGGCGCGGCTGCCGGTGAGCGTCCTGGCGCCCTGCGCGACGACGCGCACGTCGTCCTTTGACGACGGGGAGCATCTGTCCTCGCTGGCGACTGATTTCAATGCCGACGTGGTGGCCGTCGGACCCGGGTTGTCGCCACGGTTTGACGGTCGCCAAGTGATGAAGTTAGTGCACGCGTTCCCCGGCGGCGTGGTGGTCGACGCGGACGGGCTCAACGCGCTGGCTGCTCTGGGCGGGTGGAAGTCCGCCCGCGGGGGTCAGGTCGTTATCACCCCGCTCCCGGGTGAAATGACACGCCTGATGCACGGGTTGAAGCTGGACGTGCCCGCAGAAACCGACGCCCATCATCGGATGGAAACCGCAACCGCTCTCGCACGACAGACCGACACGATCGTGGTTCTCAAAGGGTCCGGAACCGTGGTCGCCGACGGAACGCGGAAGTACGTCAACGACACCGGACACTCGGGCATGGCAACCGGCGGGGCAGGCGACGTGTTGACCGGCATGATCGCTGCGCTGATGGGGCAGAGCACGCCGCCGTTCGAGGCGGCCGTGCTCGGCACATACCTTCACGGGCTGGCGGGAGACATCGCGGGCGAACGCGTCGGACGCCTCTCAGTGACGGCGTGCGACATCGTCGACGCGATCGGCGAGGCCATCGCCCGGCACGACGCCCGTGATGCGTCGGAATCCGCGCCGGGGGATTGAAACGCGTCGCCAGAGCTACTCCGCAGCCGCGGCGACTTTCTTCATCGTCTGGTCGATCTTCTCGGCCATGGTCTCGGTCGAGAACGGCTTGACAACATAGTTGTTCGCGCCGGCCTGTATAGCCTGGATCACGCGCGATTTCTCCGCCTCGGTCGTGCACATGATGACCGGAGTCGTGATGCCCTTCTTGCGGATAGTCTCGAGAAACGTCAATCCGTCCATGTTGGGCATGTTCCAGTCCAACAGAATCAGATCGGGCATACTCTCTTCGATCCTGGCGATCCCCTCAATGCCATCGCCCGCCTCGGCGATGTCCTTGTGTTCGAGTCGGCCGAGGATGTTCTTCTGGATGTTGCGAATCGTTCGCGAGTCGTCAACGAGCAGTATCTTCATGATCCGGCTCCCACGGCTGCCGCCTGCTCGACCTTCATCGACACATGCACTCTGAAGTTGCCGAGCGGAGTATTGCATGGGATGGCCAATCCCGGATGCACCTTGGAATTGGTCACTTCGTGCCTCTCGCCGACGATCACGCTTGGCAGCGAGATGTTCACGTCGAGGCCCTCGAATTCCGCCTTCGCGCCGCCGGCTATCATGTTGGCGAGTTCGCCAATGGCGTCGGCGAAGTCGGGGTGATCGAGATGCAGATTGGTACCCGCAAACTGCGACGCCGCCCGCACCGCCGTCTCCTTGCCGAACGCGATCACGACCGCGCCGGAAGCGTCGCCGGAGAACCCGATGACACCCGATACGTCGGGGCGGCTGTCATCGTCCGGCCGGGGGACAAACGGCTTCCCAAACGAGACATCCGTGGTCAGCATGGTCTGAAACAAGTTCTTGATGGACTTCATGAATGGGTTGATGTAACGCACGTCCATATACTCGCTTCCTGTTCTGAATGCTCCCGCCGACTCCGACCGACCGCCCCCCGCCCGCCGACGATCTCCGCGCGGCGCCGCCACCGGAGCGCCAACGGACTACACCTGCAACTGAGCGGCGCCACCGTTTCCGTCGGCAATTCACGGGGCGGAGTTTCCTTCCATTGCTCCGGGCGTCCCCGAACGCGCGCCGACTGCCGAGTTTTCGGGCGCTCTCCCCCCCACCAGGTGGAGACGCACCTCCCGCACGCCGACGCGGATTCGTGCGCCTGTCGGCTCGAGCGCCACGATGTCCGCCCCGTCGACCGAATCACCCACGCGAACAACGACGCCGTTGATAACGGCCCAAAGTCCGCCGTCACCCCGCATGATGCCGCTCAGCCGGTATTCGGCGGCGGTCTCTCGGGACACGGCGCCAGCGTCCGAAACGATGGCCGACGGCATCTGGGCGGACGGCGGCGGTTCGACGGGCAACGCGACCCGAGGCGGCAGCCCCGCGGGCGGCTCGTTTACGCCCACGGGCGCGGGGACCACGTCCTGTGGACTCGCCGAGAACACCGCCGCACTGACGAGAATCGTCGACGCAGCCAGAACTGCCGAGAGCGCGGCAAACCACTCGCGAGCACACCAGCCGTCACCCGCCGCGCGATCGGCTGCGGGTGAAACCGATGCGTCCGGGTAACGCACCTCGCGACCCAGGAGGGCACGCGCGTCGCGCCGTTGGCCGGGAGCCGCGTGGCGCTCCTCGGCCCGCCGATCGGGCGAATCGGCGACCGCTGCCTGACGCAGTGCATCCGCGATGACACTCATGTGAGACTGTCCTTGAGTTCCTCGACGGCCGACGCAACGTGCGCATGGCTCACCTGATGTTGACGCCCTGCGAACGCCGCAAGTAGCGACACGTCGGACAACGCATTGACCAGACGCGGTATGCCCGCGGCGTGTTCGTGAATCTCCGCTACCGCGTCCGAGTCGAACGATGGATGCCGCCCGGCACCCGCGACTTGCAGTCGGTGCCGAATATAGCCATCCGTCTCCGTCCGCGCGATCGGTCCGAGGTGATAGCGCACCGTGATGCGTTGCCGCAACTGCCGCAGCCCCGGGCCGCTCAGCCGCTGGGACAACTCGGGCTGACCGGACAACACGATTTGCAGCAGCTTCCTGTCGTTCGTTTCCAGATTGCTGAGCAGGCGCACCTGCTCCAACTGCGTGGCGCTCAGATGCTGCGCCTCGTCGATAATGAGAACCACTTCACGACCGGCCGACGCCTCATCCAGCAGGTAGCGGTTCAACCGTTCGCGAAGCGCCAGCCGATCACCCTTCGCCTCGTCGAAACCCAACTCGTGCAGGATCGCACGGAGCAGCTGCGTCTCTGACAGGCACGGGTCCAGTATCAACGCCGTCGCGTAGGCATCACCCAGTCGCTCCAACATCGCCCGGCAAAGCGTCGTCTTGCCCGTACCGACGTCGCCGGTGAGCAGCACGAACCCGCGTCTCTGCGTGATCCCGAACATCAAGTGATCCAGCCCCTCGCGGTGAACGGCCGTGTCGAACAGGAAACGCGGATTGGGCGTCACATTGAACGGTAACTCATTGAGACCAAAATACTTAACGTACACACGACCGCTCCGCGGGATTATCGGCACAGCCAATAAGATCGACTTCGGCGGCTTGGTCCGTCGACTTGAGATCCCCGTGCGATGGAATTGGAAAACGGGGACCGGTGACAGACGGGCGGGGCATGCGCCGCGGGACGCAATTACGACGCGCCGAGTTGCGCGGCAGCCGCGTCGGCGGTCTGGTCGATCAGCGTCGCGATCGTCATCGGACCCACCCCGCCCGGGACCGGAGTAATCAGCGACACCGTCTCCAGCGCGAGCTCAAACTCGACATCCCCGACGTTGCCCGCGTTGTAGCCTGCGTCGATCACCACCGCGCCCGGCTTGATCCACCCCGCCCGCACGAACTCAGGCCGCCCGATCGCCGCGATCAAGACGTCCGCACCCCGGACGATATCCTCCAGATTGCGCGTCCGCGAGTGACACAGCGTCACCGTCGCGTGCCGGTTGATTAGCATCGACGCCATCGGACGCCCCAGAATTGGGCTGCGGCCGATCACCACCGCGTGCGTCCCGTCGAGATCCACCGAGTACTCCAGCAGAAGCCGCATGATCCCCGCCGGCGTACACGGCACGAACGTCGGAATGCCGAGAATCACCCGCCCCAACGCGGCCGACGACGCCCCATCGACGTCCTTGGCAAGTGGAATGGTCTCGAACGCCGCTCGACGATCGATCGGCTTGGGCACCGGGTGCTGCAGCAGGATACCGTGCACCGCATCGTCTTCGGCCAGCTTCTCGATCTCGCGTACGAGCTGCTCGGTGGTCGTCCCTCGGGGCGACTCGATCAGAAGCGACTTCATGCCCACGTCTTCGCAGCGGCGCCGCTTCATCCGCACGTACGCCGCCGACGCCGGGTCGTCCCCCACCAGAACGGTCGCCAGCGCCGGCGTCACGCCGGTGGCCGCGACCACCTTGGATACCTTCTCACGCACTCCCGCCAGCACCCGCTTGGCCAGCGCGGTTCCGTTCATCAGCTTGTCCGCGTAACCGTCGTGACTCATAGCGCCCAAGATACGACCATCCGCACGCACTGTCACGCGTGTACGCAACCGTGTCGCCCCGCTCCGTCCTCGCGTATCCTCTGCGTCATGAAACTCATAGACGCAAACGAACCGGACCTCTCAACACTCAGCGGCAAGATGATCGCCGTCCTCGGCTACGGAAACCAAGGACACGCTCACGCCCTCAACCTCCGCGACTCCGGCCTCGACGTCATCGTCGCCCAGCGACCCGGCGGTGCCAACCATCGACGCGCGATCGGTGACGGCTTCAATCCCATCGCCGCCACAGACGCCGCGCGAACGGCCGACCTGCTGATCATGACCCTGCCCGACGAGTCTGCGAGTACCGTCTACGCCGAGGAGATCGCGCCAAACCTGCGAGGCGGTCAGGCGCTCGGCTTCGTCCACGGCTTCAACATCCGGTTCGGCTTCATCGACCCGCCCGACGGCGTGGACTGCGTCATGATCGCCCCGAAAGGTCCCGGCACGCTGCTCCGCTCAATCTACCTCGAGGGCAAGGGTCTGCCCGCCCTGCTGGCCGTCGAACGCGACCACTCCGGAAGCGCCCGCGCGACGGCGCTCGCCTGGGCCGCCGGAATCGGATGCACCCGCGCCGGCGTGGTCGAGACCACCTTCGCCGCCGAAACCGAGGCCGACCTGTTCGGCGAACAGGTCGTTCTCTGCGGTGGCGTCAGCGCGCTGATGAAGGCCGCCTTCGAAACGCTCACCGACGCCGGCTTCGAGCCCGAGATCGCCTACCTCGAGTGCATCCACGAGCTCAAGCAGGTCGTCGACCTGATCTACGCCCGCGGCATCCGTGACATGCGCGACAAGATCTCCAACACCGCCGCCTACGGCGACCTCACCCGAGGACCCCGACTGGTCAGTGCCACAACGCGGCACTGCATGCGTGAGATACTCGACGAGATTCAGTCAGGCCGATTCGCCGAGGAGTGGATCGCCGAGCACCGCGCCGGCGCCGCCAACTACAGCCGACTGCTCGATGCCGACGCCGACCACGACTACGAACGTGCCGGCTGCGCGGTACGCGATCTCATGCCATGGTTGCGGGAAGGGTAGACGGTCACGCCGCCGAAGTCGCGGCGGCGCCCTTGACGAGTCGCCCCAGACGAATCAACAACCCCTCGACACAGAGCTGCGTGTTGACGTTCAGATCGAGATGCCGCTCGGCCGCCACGACCGTGCGGATCGCTTCGGCCGCCCCCCGCGGCGTGAGTGCGCCGGTCAGCGCGGCGTATCGGCCGTCACCACCGGTGTCCGCCCCCACCGACGCATGCAGCCCCTCGCGCATACCGCCGCTCAGCAGCGAGAACAGTGCCTTGAGCCCGCGACGCTGCGCCTCGGTGTTCGAGATGTCTGCGTCGCGCTTCTGGTGGTGCTCTCCCAGCTTCTTAGCGTCGTCGACGATGCGCTTCGCCGCCGCCGTGACGCCCGTGCCGGCAAGACCGGCGACCGTCTCCGCAAGCCGGGCGTCGTACGCGGTAAGACCGTCGGTGTGGTGCCGCAGCGCGACACCCAGGCTGCCGTTCGCGTGCTGCGCGCAGAAGCGGGCCTCGTCCTCCGATATGTCCGGATGCTCCGCCCGCAACCGCTGGACGATGAACTCCGGCGGAAGCAACCCGAACGCAACCGGCTGGCAGCGCGAGCGAACGGTCGTCAGCAGGGCATCGATCGCCGCCGCCACCAGAATGATGAACGTCCGTGCCGGCGGCTCTTCGAGCGTCTTGAGCAGCGCGTTCTGTGCGGCGCGGGTCATCTTCTCCGCCTCGCGCACGATGAACACCTTGGCTTGTCCCATGCTCGCCTTGCGCGCCACGCGGTCCAGCACAAACGTCCGAATGACGTCGATACCCAGGTCGATGCCCTTGCGCGCCCGAACCGCCGTGTCGGGGTGCTGCTTGATCAACTCGCGGTATATCAGGTGTAGATCCGGGTGCGTCCCCTCGCCCGTCATCTCGCAGCCGCGGCAGAGGCCGCACGCGTCACCGTCGGGTTTCTCACACAGCAACATCCGCGCCAGACGTTCGGCAAACAGCTCCCGACCCACGCCCTCGGGACCGTGGAAGATGTACGCGTGCGGCATCCGGTCGCTCGACATTGCCTGCCGGATCAAGCGGTCCGCGCGCGGCTGGTGCAGGACGTCAGAGAGCGGCACGTTCGAGCAACTCCACGACACGCGCGTGGACCTCGTCCACCGTGCCAGACCCGTCGACCGTGTACACCGGCGCGGGGTACATCGTGCTCAATTGCAGGAAGATCTCGCGCACCTTCTCGTGAAACGCGCGCGGTCGAGACTCCATCGCGTCGAGCTTTCCCGAAATCCGCGCAAACGCCCGCTCCACCGGGACATTGATCACCACCGTCAGATGAGGCCACCGGTCACCCACGGCGTGGTTGCCGAGATCGAGCAGTCGCGCAAGATCGTAGCCGGCCGCGCCCTGGTAGGCGTACGTCGAACTGATGAACCGATCGCACAACACGACCGACCCGTCGGCCAACGCGGGGTCGATCACCTCGGACACGAGTTGCGCCCGCGAGGCCATGAACAGGAACGTCTCGCAGCGAACGTCCATCGCGCGCAGATCGTGCCCCAGCAGCACCCGGCGGATTCGGTCGCCGATCTCGGTACCGCCGGGGTCGCGTGTTTGGACCACGCTCGTCCCCGCGGCGGCGAGTCGCTCGTACAAGCGCTGCACCTGCGTGGACTTGCCGCACCCGTCGGGCCCGTCGAAGACGATGAACTTGCCGGCGAGCTTCTCCGCGAGAGAGGGCGCTGTCACGATGGTGTCACCGCTGCAAGTAGTCGCCGGCGCGCTTCGTCGAAGACGTCGGCCGCGTTGTAGCTGCTGCGAACGAAAGGACCGGACGCGACGCTGACGAACCCGAGGCGCCGGGCGGCGTCGCCCAACCGGTCGAACTCCTCGGGCGTGTAGAACTTCTGCACGGCAAGGTGGCCGTCGAGCGTCGGGCGGAGGTACTGCCCAATGGTCAGAACGTCGCAGTCGACGGCGCGAAGGTCGGCGAACGTGGCCAGCAGTTCGTCGGACGACTCGCCCAGCCCGACCATGATGCCGCTCTTGGTGACGATCCGTGGGGCCAGTTCCTTGGCGATGCGCAGAACGTCGAGGGATCGCCGGTACCGCGCCTGCGGGCGAATCGAAGCGGTCAGTCGCTCGACCGTTTCGATGTTGTGGTTGTACAGTTCGGGCGCCGCGTCGCAGAGCGTTTCGATGCACTCCGTTCGGGCGTGGAAGTCCGCGGGCAGAACCTCGACGGTCGTCGTTGGACACGCGCGACGAATCGCACGCACGCAGCGAGCGAAGTGGCCGGCGCCTTCGTCGGGCAGATCGTCGCGCGCCACGGCCGTGATGACCACGTGCGCCAGGTCGAGTTCCGCGACCGCCTCGGCCAAACGCTCGGGCTCATCATCCTGGACCGAGTTCGGTCGTCCGGTCGTCACCGCGCAGAAGTGGCAGCGCCGCGTGCAGGTGCGCCCTAGAATCATGAAGGTCGCGTGCCGCTTGGCCCAGCATTCCGAGACGTTTGGGCAGCGCGCTTCCTGGCAGACGGTCGAGACACCGCTGGTCGCGATGATGCGTCGCGTGTCCCCGAAGTCGCGTGCGCCGGGCATCGGGCGCTTCAACCACGGCGGCAATCGCCGCTGCGGCGCGCTGCGGGCGAACTCGATGACTGGCAGTTCCATTGCGGCTTCTCGTTCCCGTTTCAGGTGCCGGTTCGTGCGACCCGTCGGTGATGGTATCGACCGGCGCGACAACGCGTCAAGTGCGCGAACAAGGCACTGGGCACGTGGCACGCTCGGCGAACCCCGCTCAGGTCTCCCTGAATCATGTACCCGACCTTCCCATCCTTCCGTCGCCAACCACGTGACGCGCCCCAGTATCGCTTTATCACGCTATCCCTCAGCGTGCCGGGCTTCCCGTGTCCACGGGTCTGGACTTCGCCACTCGCCAGTGTAATGCCTCAGCCAGTTAGCATCTTATCAGAACCGCGACCGTCCGGGAGCGGACCAGAGAAACCGCTCCCTGGCGGTCGCGGTTCGGTTCAGGAAAGCGTGATCAACTCTGAGACACTACACGAGCCGGCTCGTCGCAACGCCCGGACCGATGGCGTTCGCCATACTACGGACCGATGGTTCACCTCCGCTTACTCCCCACCCCGCCTAAGTCAATGAAACAGGATCGACGTCGACGATCACCGATGCCACCTTCGCGCGCAGTCCGCCGCCGCGCCGAAGGTGATCCAGCAGACTCTGGAGATCCGTGGCCGTCGCGCACCGGATCACCACCTCGTAACGGTAGCGACTGCGCAACCGCGCCATGACGCAGGCGGCGGGACCAAGAACGTCGGCCTCCACCAGCCGCAGTTCCTCGATCGCAGCCCGCGCGTTCTCCGCGATCAACTCCACGCCGTGCCGC
>JAJDDR010000480.1 GCA_029260255.1 Phycisphaerae bacterium | reverse complement strand
CCGGATCAAGACACCCTCGGTCGGCTTACACCCACGCGGCGCCCGAGTCTCCGGACCCATGCAACCTTCAGTCGCCGCTTCATTCAGCCACGCGGTCAAGTCCTCCGGATCAGGCCACAGCGACGCACAGATAACCGCCCGACACGCCGCCAGCGGCCTGCGTGCCCACCAAATGTGCAAGGTAGAGATATGCCCATGCCGAATCGATTTCTCCCGCCGTGCATGCGCCGAGATTCTCGCAATCGGCAAGTCTACTTCGATTATCCGCTTTGGGTAAGTTTGATTCATAGTCACATCACGAGAGTATTTCGATCAACCTCGTCCCGAGCGGAAGAACTCTGTACTTAGTTTCCTGCGATCTTGCCGCGGCTGACGTCAAGCCACCCCGAACGTATACGACGCTTTGACCTTGTGAGACCTTCAGGATCAGCCCCCGTGATTCCAGTTTTGCCAAGTGGCAGGAGAGTTCCCACAGCTGGTCTGTTGGGTTGTCCTCAAGAGCTAGTTCTCGCCACGCCAGATCACTGATTTGGGCTTCCTCCTTGCCTTGGAAAAGCAAGAACACCTGAAGGTCCGTCTCCGACAAAGAGTCCATGCTCTCAAGAAGTGCAACCTTGTCCTCGTGTGTGTGCGCATTGCCGCGAACCAGAAACCTCGCCAGCACGCGTGCATACGCGGCTCGCTTCGACTCTCCAAACTCCTTTCGCACCTTGTCGATCGTGATTTCAAGAAGCTCTGGGAAGTCCTGGCATTGCTCCAGCGCATCCCCGTGGCCACTGACCGTACGGACCAGCACTTCAAGTTCTTCCCTCAGGTTATCGAGGAGTTCCTGAATTCGTTCTGTCGTCCGATGTGCCTCGTACTCGTTCCAAGCCTGACCGAGTGTTGCCGCACCGGGAATGGAAGCCGCAATAGAACGCAGCCCACCCCTTACAATTGCCGAGACTGAACCAGGCACGGACTCAAGCTCTTTCTCTTCTTGGGGCATCTAAGGCTCTCCAGTCGAGTCACCAGATCCACTTCAATCAGTCGTTTTAAGCATCGTCTCTTTCATGTTGTTCTTCGTGTCTTTTTTTTCGTTGCGCCAACGGCGGAATCCAGCCAAAAGCCTCGTGCACATCGTCAAGGCCCAAGCCAAGCATGCCTGGCAGAAGAACTCGCTCGAACTCCTCGACGCTATCATCGGAATTCTGAGCCCATTCGGCAGCCGTACGACGGAGGTCGTCGCCGATACATCGCTGTTCATACAGCATGCGTTTGACAAGTTCGAGCAGAACGAGATCAGCAACGATCAAGTGTGTGATCCAGTCCTTGTATAAGAAATCGCTTGCGGTGACCGTGTCGCCGTGAACGATGCGGCTACGAAGATGGTAGAAATCCCGCGCCCACCAAGCCGCCAAACAGGCCTCGTGTTCCTTGTCTTTCTTGTCCGTTCTCTTGGCGAAGATGGAGTCCTCTAACCGCAAGCGCTCGTCGATCTGCTCTGCGAAGTATGCCGTCTGCCCTCGTTCTGGGAACTCAAGGAAGATCTCAAACGCGGTGGCCATCATGACGACCTTGTGCGGCCAGGAAACCGCCGTCGATTCTGTGTGCGCAAACCGGAACCACTCTAGCGTTCGCAACAGCCGCTCCCACACATCAATCGGGAATTCATTACTGAAGGCGCAACCTAGGCCCTCAAGAAGCGGCTGGAAGCTACCGAGAAAGGATCCACCGAGGGAGATCGGTTGAGTGATCTTGTATTGTCCGCAAGACCAGTAACCCAGGGAGTTCTCGGTTTTGACGACAATGCCCTGCTCGGTGGGCCATATCCAACGCGCACACAGATCAAATCGGTCGGCGGAAGGTGGACCCATGGAACTGTTGTTGGCGCAGACCCCGTTTTTCGCTCCACATGCGATGGCTGCAAAGATCAAGCAGTCGACCGCGGAAGCGATGGCGTGGTACTCTTCGTCCGTGAAAGCTCTGGATTGGACGTCTCCAATCGAAACTGCGACGACCGTTTGCACCGGCTTGCCGACGTTGTCGACGAAAGTCTCGAAGAATCGTGCCAGGTGGTTGCGAACCGTAGCATCGGTGATTCTCTCCGCAGCTTTGACGTGGAACGGCCAGAAAGAGACCGGACCGATGGCAAACTCATCTTCAAGGTCCGCCCAGGGCAGGTAAGCTATCGCGATGGGCTGTTGGCTCATTCGATTGGCTCCCCAGCAGCGGCAAGTATGGTGCCCGAATTACACGCGTAGTGTTCCACGGATGAAACCGGCTTCCAGCCTAACCTTGCCGGATTGCGAATCGTGTGCAGCTTGGGTGTCGAAGCGCAGTCGAAAACGACATAGAGCCAGTAGTCGTCCTTGAGTCGTTCCGCCGAACGGTATTCGTTGGTCGTCACGGCGACCTCGCCGACGCCGGAACGGCCCTTCACTTCGATGAAACGCACCGCTATGGCCGTGTTCGGGTCTTCCGGGTGTGGGCGGCGCGAGATAAGGTCAAATCCCCGGTTTTGTGACTCGACGCTCTCGACCTCAAAGCCCCTGGCCTCCTCGTGTTCGATGGCGACGCGGACCGCGATCTGCTCGATTTCGGAATCGCTGACCATGCGGGCGAGCTCGGGCTTGTCTCGATCCGGATGGGGCAATACCCACGCCCGGCCGAGCAGTGTCACGTCTGCGATGGCGCAGTGGCGTTCGAGTTCGATCTCCCGTCGGCGCGAGTCGAGGCGATTGTTCAGGTCGTCGAGGTGCTGTTCGGCCTGGGCGATAAGCCCGTCGAGGCCGGTAACGGTCTGGCCGGCGACTTGGCGGTTCAGGTAGTCGGCGAGCTGTCTTTGTTGGCGGTCAATCAACGCGTTCAGGCTGATCGAAACGTGTCTCGCGACCATGTCGAGCTGCTTGTGCCGCTCGTCAACCGTCTCTTTGAGCCACTGCTGGAAACGAGTTTCGACCAAAAACGATTCGGAAGCGTTGCGGTCGTACACGGCAATGTCGCAATCGGGAACAGCCGTATTCGTGGCCGCCGGCGAGATGTCGAGGAATACGGTTGGCGCGCGGAGCTGTCGAGAGCCGTCGAGACTCGTTTCCACGACGAAGAGTTGGCGATGCAACGTCTGGCCACGACCGTCGCGGATCGATGCAGCGCACAGGTCCAGGAGGCTCGGTTTCGTTCGATGGAGATCGTAGAAGACGGCTCCGCGCCGCAGTTGTGTCTCCGTTCTGGCCAAGATGTCGTGCCGCACTGCTTCGAACAACGGGTGCCCAAGCGTGACCCACTCCAGCGCTGGTTGTTGCTTCAGCTCCTCCTTGTCGAATGCGATCATGGCGTATTCGCGACCGAGGCGGCCGTATCGCGGTTCAAGTCGGTCGCCGATGGGCAGCAACGCCCGCGAGACTTTGCCGAGGCGGTAAACGTGGGTGTTCTTGGCGACGGGTTTGGGCGTTACGCCGCAAATAGGCGCCGCCTCTACGAAAAACTGCTCGACCACTTCGGGAACAAGGCGCCGCTCTTTGGCTTCGATCGATTTGGCGACGATGTTGGAAAGGTTGAGTTCACGCTTCGCGAGACCTTCGAGAGCCGATTCTGTGATACTGCGAAAGTGACTCGTATCGACCTCGTGGACGACGCGATCTTCCACGCTTGGTAGATCCATGCGGCGTGCGTATAGGTCGCGGAACAAACGGTCCAGGAGGTTTGACGGGAAGATCTCACCAACGACGTCGAAGACCTGATCGGTACCGAGTTCTTTGCGAATTGCGCGCAGGCGTTCCAGTAGCTTTTGAAGCACACGACCTTCACGCGTGTTCTCGGCGACGAAGTTGACAATCGTGCAATCGCGCTCCTGACCATAACGGTGGATGCGGCCGACTCGCTGCTCCAGCCGGACCGGATTCCACGGGATGTCGTAGTTGATCATGGTCCAGCAGAATTGGAGGTTAATGCCCTCGCCGGCGGCTTCCGTTGCAACAAGCACCTGGGCAGACTCCTTAAACTCTCGCTCGGCGTAGATCCGCGTTCCTAGCGTGTCGCTGTCGCCAATCTTCATCCCACCGTGAATCTGAGTGACGTTCAGGCCCCACTCGACGAGCTTGCCGAGAGGGCGGCCGTCCTTGCCGTCGCCGGCTAGAAAGTCAAGAGAGTCCTTGTGCTCGGTGAACACGATCAGCTTCATGTTGGGGTCGGCGAAGATACCGAGCTCGTTTAGCACGGTCCGCAGTTTTGTGAGTTTTGATTCCACCTCTCGGCGTTCCAAAACGCGGGCCTGGGTGATGAGAACTTCAAGCCTGGCGATTTCGGCTCTCAGGTCTTCCGGGTTTACCGACGCGACGACTTCCTCGAGTCCGGCGATGATTTCCTCGCGTTCTTCTTCGGGTAGATCTTCGAAGTCGTCGGGCAGGCGCCGATCGATTTGCTCGCGACGATATGCCTCCGGGTCTTCGAGAATCTTCTGACGACGGTCGCGCATGCGTTCGAGCGTGCGGCGGACAGCGTAGATCGTCGACGCCATACGCCGCTGAAGCAGGGCCATCGTGAAACCGACAGCACGACCGCGAGCGGAGTCTTCCGCCGATGCCTGAATCGACTGATCTTCGACGTATCGTGTGAGCTGGTCGTAGAAATCGAGTTCGTCACCGTCGAGCTGAAACGCCGCCGTCCGAACCTCGCGGTTGGTGAATAGCCTCTTAACCTCACCGGTATCTGGATCGGGGAACGTAACCAGTGCTTCCTTGATGCGGCGCAGATAAAACGGCGCGTCGTTTTGACGCATCGCTTCCTCTAGACTTTGAATACTGCCATAGACGTCAGCATCGAGGAGGGCGAGAAACCGCCGGAAGTTCTCTGGATCGCCTTTGTGCGGTGTGGCCGTCATGAGGAGATAGTGATCCGTCATTTTCGACAGAGACTCGCCCAGGCGATAGGCGAGCGTCTTTCGGTCATCCGCATAAGCGCTCATCTTGTGCGCCTCGTCCACGATGATGAGATCCCATCGGGAACGGAATAGGCTCTCTCGCGCGTCCTCAATGCGCGAGACCCACGAAATGGACGTGATGACCTGATCACGATCTTGCCACGGATTCAATCCATAATTCGCCCGAAGAACGTCGCTACGGATGACCTCGAATCGCTCGCGGAATTTGTCCCGCATTTCACGCTGCCACTGGAAGCTAAGGTTGGCAGGCGTTACGATCAGTGTGCGCTGGACGAGCCCGCGGGCCTTCATCTCCTTAAGTAGAAGCCCGGCCATGATCGTCTTGCCGGCACCTGGATCGTCAGCGAGCAAGAATCGGATGCGCGGGAGTCGGAGAAAGTAGTCATAGACCGCTTCGAGCTGATGGGGGAGCGGGTCCACGCGGGCGATGGAGAGCGAGAAGTATGGGTCGTACTCAAACGCCAACCCCAATCGATGGGCTTCAACGCCCAACCGAAACATGCGCGAGTCAGCGTCGAAGGGCTCTCGCTCCGCTGAGACCTTCAGAGCGGTTACTTGATCGGGGGCGAGGATAGGGTCATGGGCGCGGCCGGATTTGAGCCCCTTCCCGATCAGCTTGATCGAGCTTCCCATCTCGATCACAGCGATGATCTCGATGGGCTCGGGAAGGAATGGCCCGCTGACGATATGTCCGGCCCTGATTTGCACAGCGCTCCTCGTGTCTTTCCTGCTTGAAACCACCAAGTGACGTTTGGCCCGAACGGGCTCCCGCACGGCCAAACACAGATCCATCGCAATCGCCGATTGTACGTGTTAGCGGGCTTGCGTACAGGCGCAGGGGTCCTTTTGGCTGGGGAAATGGGCGCCTGGGTCAGTAGTTGGCGAAGAAGGAGGCGGATTTTTCGGGGTTGTAGCCCCGGCGGTCGTAGAGCTTGGTCGTGGACGGATCGACGTGGCCGGCGGCTCGCTGAACGTCCTCCAGGCTGCACCCGTTCTCGAGGGCGGTCGTGATGAACGTGGCCCGCATCGAGTGGGCCGAGTAGCCCCGGGTCAGGCCGATCCGGCGGGCGTACTTCTTCACGATGCGGTCGATGGTGTCCGGGCAGAGGTGCCGCCGTGGCGCCCGCTGCTTGCCGTTGTGGCGGAGCGGCCGGAACAGGGGACCGTCGAAGTCGTCTCCGTGGCCGGCGGCGGCGAGATAGGCTCGGATTCGGTGGGCGGCCTGCGGGTTGATGGCCAGGGCGTCTTTCTTGGCGCCCTTTCGGACGACGCGGAGGGAGTCAAAGCCCCGGTTCATGTGCAGGTCGCCGACGCGGAGCGCCGCAATTTCGGCGCGCCGCAGGCCGACCTGGAGCCCCACCGACCAAATCGCTCGGTCGCGGAGCCCGGCGACCGTGTCCGCTGATGGCGCGTCCAGCAGGCGTCGGGCCTGGGCCTTCGAGAACGCCGGCGTGAAGCCCTCACGGCGGTTGATCGGCGGCCGTTCCACGTCGCGGACGGGGTTGCGGTCGACGGCACCGTGCTTAATAAGGTGCTTGAAGAGGCTCGACAAAGCGGCGAGGCGACGCCGAACCGTGGAGGCCTCGACATGCTCGAACTCGCGCATGTAGGCCTCCCAAGCCAGGACGGCCTTGTGGTCGACGCGGCGAAGTTCGTCAGCAGACCGGATGCCGAGCGTTCGCATGAAGTGGTCAACGTCACAGCGGTAGGCCCGCCGGGTCTGTGGGCTCTTCCGACTAGCCAGCCAAACCTGCTCCTCGGGGATTGCGGCCAGCGCGTCGACGGGTGTCGTCGCCGGTGATTTCGGGTAGGATTCAACCAGTGATGCGGTGCCGGAATCCGGCGGGTTTCGATGTGCCATCCTCTACGTGATAATCCAGTTTACCATGCACATCCTGCCGCATTTCGGCGGGTTGCGCAAGTATGGTCGCCAACGGTGCAGTCGACTCATTGCCCGAGCGTGCGAAGGAGGTGGTTGTGGATTCTGGTGCTCATTTTCACCGCTGTGATTTCCAAGTTCACACACCGCGTGATGTGAATTGGATCGGTCCGCGCCCGACCGATGACGCAGAGCGGAAAGCGTACGCCGTCCGATTCGTTGAGGCTTGTCGCAAACGAGGCCTCGACGCCGTCGCAATTACCGATCATCACGATCTTGCCATGTTTCCGGTCATTCGGGACGCCGCCCTCACTGAGACAGATAGCCGTGGGGAGGCGATTTCCGAGCATGATCAGCTTGTCGTGTTTCCGGGCATGGAGCTTACTCTTGGAATACCGTGCCAAGCACTGCTCTTGCTCGATGCAGATTTTCCTCCTGACCTGCTCTCTGCACTCTACGCCAAACTTGGAGTCACCCCGACCGACTCGACATCCGAGACGCACACTCCTCCGGTTCGGCTCGAACATATCACGTCGCTCGTTGAGCTGTACAAGACATTCGGAGAGCTGGATTACCTTCGAGAGAAGTTCATCCTGCTGCCCAACGTCGGAGAGAATGGTCAATTCAGTCTGTTGCGTAAGGGCTTTCAATCGCACTACAACACCATGCCATGCGTTGGCGGATATGTCGATGGCTCACTCGATCGCCTCGGAGTCGGCAATCGGGAGATACTCGACGGCAAGAAAAAGGAATGGGGCCTGAAAACGCTCGGCCTATTTCAAACCTCTGACAATCGCCGCGATGATTTTGAAGAGCTGGGGCGTCACAGCACTTGGGTCAAGTGGGCTGTGCCCACAGCCGAGGCCTTGCGGCAGGCTTGCCTCGCCAGAAATACGCGGATCAGCCAAGAGGAGCCGCAGCTGCCAGCCATTTGGATCGAGTCGATACAGGTCTCAAACAGCAAGTTCCTGGGCCCTTACAATCTCGAGCTTAATCCTCAGTACAATTGCATTATTGGTGGGCGCGGCACGGGAAAGTCGACGATTCTGGAGTACCTACGGTGGGCTCTCTGCGACCAACCACCTGCTGGGTCAGCGGAAGACGAGCTACCGGACTACCAGAGCAAGCGCCAGCGTCTTATCGAAAAGACACTGCTTCGCTTCGATGCAGTTGTGACGGTGGCCTTCGAGAAGAACGGCGTGCGCCACACTGTCCAACGCAACTCTCGGACGGGCGAGCTCTCCTTGCGCATCGGCAATGGCGAATACGACGAGTGTACGGAAGATGATGTAACGAGGCTACTTCCCATACAAGGGTTTAGTCAAAAGCAACTTAGTACGGTTGGAGTACGCCAGGACGAGCTGAGCCGATTCGTGGAGGCTCCAGTACACCAGGAGATGAGTGACTTTGCAAACCAAGTGGCTGAATTGACAAGTCGCCTGCGGACCACCTACGAAAACGTTCAACGAAAGCGTACGCTTCAGAACGAGGTTGCGCGACTAGCGCTAGAAATAGGCTCACTTGAAAGTCAATTACCCGAGCTTCGCAAGAAGCTGAAGGGCTTGACGCCGGCAGATCAAGCTGTTCTCACGCAACATGATGCCTATGTGCGCGAAAACACATTACTGGAGCAATGGCAAGGCGAGCTGGATGAATTGGGTCGAATCGTCTCTACGGCGACGGACGGCATTGGCGCTTTCCCAACAGCGCTTGAAGCACCGGAGGCACTCCCGAATCGCGAGGCGATCGAAGGCGTTCATCAAGCGGTTGCCAATCTGTTCAGCAGCGCACGCGGGAATCTCTCGGCAATCTCGGACATGCTCGTGAATCAAGACCCCGAGAGTCCGGCAGGGATCTTACAGGTAAACCACGGAAAATGGCGGAAGGCGTTCGATTCTCACACTGCGAAATACGATGCCGTGAAAGACGAAAAGTCAGCCAACGAAACGGTCGTCAAGCAAATAAACGCTATAGAGGGGCGGATCCGGACACTCCGCGAGCAGCGGCAATTGCAGGAATTAGAACTTGGCCGACAGGGAAAGCCGGAGGACCAATACGGTGCTGCTCGGAGTCAATGGTCCAAGCTATTTCGGGACCGGGGCACATTGCTGAAGCTCAAGTGCGAAGAGCTGACAAAACTGTCACACGGGAGGATACTAGCGACGTTAAAACGCGGCGGCAAAGTGAGCAAAGCAGCCGATGAATTGCTAGGTCTTGTTGCTGGAACCGGGATTCGCAAAGCTAAGATTGAGTCGTTGCTAGATGGTGTCGCCATCGCTGACGATCCAATCGATCACTGGGAGAGACTCTTGGAAGAACTTGAGTCCCTCGCCGGGATTGAATTGGGCGAGGGAGATGCGCAAGAGCTGCCGGCGACGCCTTTGTTGGCGCGCGGAAATCTTAGTCAAGGTGACATCCAAAAACTCGCAAGAAGGCTGACGCCGAGTAAGTGGCTCGCAGTTTCCTTAGTGGAGCTTGGTGATCAGCCTGAGTTCGAATATGTTCGTGGTGACGGTGGGGCCGATCGAATAGCTTTCGGTGACGCGTCTGCTGGCCAACAGGCCACCGCATTGTTGACGGTATTGCTGAATCAGAAAGGACCGCCGCTAGTCATCGACCAGCCCGAAGAAGACCTCGACAACCCAACCATGCCGAGAATCGTGGAGGAGCTTTGGAATGCGAAGGGAAATAGGCAGGCGATTTTTGTGAGTCATAATGCGAACATCGTCGTAAACGGCGACGCGGATCTAATCGTCTGTTGCGATTACCGAAAAGCAGGGGATCAGACACTGGGTGAAATCAAGTATCAAGGTGCTATTGACGTCGGTCCAATCAACAAAGAGATAACCAAAGTCATGGAAGGCGGGAGAGAAGCGTTTGAGCTACGGTAGGCCAAATACGGATTCTAGACGTTGCCTACATCATGAATCGCACGCCGTGCCAAGGGATGGCGCGAATGTGGCGTTGTGGGTCGACAATGTACTCACTCCCGCGATTGATCCGAAGCGATTCACCTTCACGGCGCCGCCGGGCGTTCAGATCATCGACAAGACAAACTGAACGCGAACTGGAGTTTGTTTGACGGTCGGAACGCGCTGTGATGACGTAGGTTGACGGTGCCCTGTCCGGTGCATCCACAACCGCGCAGACGGTCAGAGCACGTGGAGGCCCGGTGGTGCGTTGGGGCCTCAGGGGAAACCGGCTACGATTAGGAGCCGTTGCCGGATTCTGTCTCCGACCGTTCGCCGCCGTTGCCGTTTTTGCCCTCCTGGAAAATCCAGGTGTGGGCCATGTCGGCGACCTTGGCGATGAGCGGCAGATCGTCGCGACCGAAGCTGTCGGTCGTTTTCCACTCCTCGCCGTCTTTGTACAGGCGCTGGAAGGTCACGCCATGACGAACGCCGACCTTGGTGTCGTTCGCCCAGATGGCGGCTTTCACGGCGCCGAGCCGAACTTCGTGAACGGGTTTGTTGTTTGCCATTTCATTTCTCCTGTTCGTTAACCACGGCTGGGAGCTGCTTACGCCACGAGCGCAAGCAACTGCCCAGCCTTTTCATCAGCCTCGACCCGATCGCCGGCGTACTTCATTCGGCCGGCGACACGCGTGAGGGCGTCCACCATCGCAAACACGGTGAAACCGTCTCCTTTCGCTTCGACCAGCTGCACGGCCTCCTTGGCGAGTGTGCGCCGGATACCGTGGTCCTTAAGAACCTCGAGCACCTTGTCGGCGTCGGAGCCAAGGCGTTCCGCGGCGGCTTTTTCGACCACGCGGACGAAGCTGTCGCGCCGCCGGTCGCGGCTTTCGACAAGCCTGGCGATGATCTCGCGGATGTCGCGAAGCCCATCGTGAACGTTGGCCGTATGCTTTCGGCTGAAACCCTCGACCTCGACCGCATCCCAAACGATATGATTCTGGCAGACGGCTTGGAACCAGAATGTCTTGACGCCAAGGGAACGGCGCCCGACCTCCGAGTTCCAGACGAAAAAACCCGGAGCGAATGCCTCGCCCGAGATCTCCGCCCAACCGGCCGGATCGATCAGGAAACAGAACAGATCCTGTTCACCGCAATACAGACCGGTCGCTCCGTTCACGCCCTTGGGCGGTGGCTCGAAGTCCGTGGCGAACTCACGGAGCATCGTGAGCAGGTCGGCGTTGTAGAGCCGCGTGTAGCTGGCTCCGTGGACCGCGCGAACACGATCGTCTCGCGTAAGCACCTGGAAGGGCTTGCCGCTCCGGGGAAGGGTTTCTTCCATGACACTCGCAGCGGTGTCGGCGGAAAGTCGATTGACGGTGTCCTTGGTGACGCCGGCAAGTCGGCAGACCTGGCCGAAACTCCAGTCGTTGAGGCCAAGCGATTCACCGTCCAGGCCTAGCGTCAGCCGGCTAGAGACCGGCTGAGCCCGAAGCTGATCGGGTGGAACCCATCGGTCAAGCGATTCCGTTTTCTCCTGCTGGCAGTGCTCCCGAAGCGATTGCAGCGATTCGAATCGCTCGTCCGGCGATCGTTCGAAGAGTTGCTGGCTTGCGTCGCTGAGCGTGCGCATAAGTTCTCCTTTCGATTGTTGATGACAACCTCGTTAAAAAACCGTGACATGCACCACCGAGCACTCGGCGGCGACTATGGAGCGCGGTCGACGAGCATCGGCGTTGATTAGACTACTCAGATTCGCGTGCGTGAAGGAACTGCTTGAAGGGCCATTAACGACAGAAGTCGTGAGATTTGTCAAGCGACCTGCATGGGGTGCGCCATTCTCGCGGTGCGCCGTCCTTTTTCGTGCAACGTGCTGAGCCTAAGGGCCGGACGTCGAGCGGCGCCCGAAAAAAAACTGGAGAAACCAGGCCCGGGGCACGTGACCCAACGAGACCAACGCAGCCGCAAGAAGACTGAACATGACCGACAAAACGGCTCCCGGCGTT